>JBGTHX010000057.1:0-6629 GCA_041746055.1 Lewinella sp.
CCGGGCGCGGGGCGGGGATCTCGGGTTCCCGTGGCTTCGGGGGCGGTGACGGGGGGGTGACCGGCTTGATCTCCGGGGCGGGTTCCGGGGTGGCGGGAGTGGTAGGCTTGCGGGGGGCTTCGCGCGGCGGGGCGTCTTCACCGGCTTCCAGATAGAGCCCGTACAGGTCGCGCAGGTAGCCGAGCATCAGGTCGCGCTCCAGGGTGGACGGGGCGTCGTCCGCGTCGTCGAGCCGCAGGCTGCGGTGCAGTGCGGTGATGCGGCTGAGGAGTTTGTCGGCTTTCGGTTGACGCATGGCTGCTGGTTTTTTGATACCTTCGGCCGCCAAAATACGGCGGCGCTTATGTTTTTAGAACCTCACTTCAGCGGTCAACGCAGTGGCTGGCTGGAAGTTATTTGCGGTTCCATGTTTTCGGGCAAGACCGAAGAGCTCATCCGCCGCCTCAAGCGCGCCGGCATTGCCGGGCAGCAGGTCGCCGTGTTCAAGCCCGCCCTGGACACCCGCTACTCCGAGGAAAGCGTCGTGAGCCACGACAGTAACTCTTTCGTCGCTACCCCCATCGCCCACTCCGCCCAGCTGCTCGACATCCCCGACGAGGTCACGGTTATCGGCCTCGACGAGGCCCAGTTCTTCGACGCCGACGTCGTCAAGCACACCCAGACCCTGGCCACCCGCGGCAAGCGTCTCATCATCGCCGGACTGGACATGGATTTCCGCGGTAAGCCCTTCGGCCCCATCTGCGACCTCCTCGCCGTGGCGGAATACATCACCAAGGTGCACGCGATCTGTTCCCACTGCGGGAATCTGGCTACCCATTCCTACCGACTCACCCCCAATCAGGATACCGTCGTACTCGGAGAGAAGGACCTGTACGAGGCCCGCTGCCGCAAGTGCTTCGGGATGGGGAATATGCTGGATTTGAGGTAGGGGTTGCGGGTTGCGGGTTGCCCATGTTGCTGACGCGGGTGTCGGGTGTCGGGTGTCGCATCAGCGGAAGTCATCGGATGCGGCGGAGGTACTAATAGAAATAGAACTTATAATAATTCCACCACTCCCGCCAATTGGTGATCAGGAGAAACAGGAAAAGCACGACCAGCCCGCCGACGACGAAGCGCAGGATCCGCCAAACGGACCGGTTCTTTTCGCCCCGGGTGCGGTAGCGGTGTCGGGTGGATTGTCTGGCCATGGCCTAAAGGTAAGCGCGGGCTAGAAGTCCAGTTCGATGGTGTCTCCCGGCTTGAGCGCTTCTTCGGACTTGCCGTTGGCGGAGGCCTTTGACGATGCGTCCGTTTTCTCGATGGGGAGGTAGGGCTCGTTCATCTCCTTGGCGCTGATGAGTTTGCCGTCGTAGAGCTTGTTGCCGAGTGCTTTCCAGCCCTTGACGTCGATGAAGCCGGCCAGCTCGACGGTGGCTTCCTTGCGGTCCCGCTTTTCGCGCCAGGCGTAGCTCATCACCGGACGGGGATGCACGCTGGCCAGGTAGAGCTTGCTCTGCTTATGATCGGAAATGAAGGTGAAGGCCTGACCGGGGGAGCTCGTTTCGATCCCGAAGCGCTTCACCAGCGTGACGCCCCGTTCGCCCTCGAAGTAGACGGCCGAGACCACCATCTCGGCTTCGTATTTACCGATGAAGTAGAGGTTATCCGGGTCGAAGCGGCGGGTGAGGTCGAGTTCCTCGCGCTCGTAGCTGCCGTCCTTGTACAGGGCCAGGATCAGGTCGCCGGTATCGAATCCGCCGAGGAATTGTCCGCGCCCGTCCAGGTTGAGGCGGCCGCTGACTTCGTCCATCCACACCTTCATGGCGCCGAGGGTACTCTTACCCACCTCCTTCAGGGTGACCTTCCGGACCGGGTAGCGCGTCATGATGTTGCCCGAGGCTGCGCGGCTCTTGATGGCGAGGTCGGCGAAGTCGAAATCGAAGTTCTTCTGTCGCGCCTTCGACGACTGGCTGAGCTGGGAGGTGATCACTTCGGCCTCGCCGTTGGGGTTGGCGCTGAAGTAGAGCAATTTCGAGCCCTTGCTGCCCTTGGTCAGGTCGTACTCCCGGTCGCGGGTGATGGCCGTGACGTTGAAGCGCTTGGCCATGGCGCGGCCGGTCTTACCGTCGAGATAGACCAGGTTGTAGGTGGTGCGCTCGTCGCCCTTTTTCCACACGTTGACGTGGATAATGTCCTTACCCACAAAGGTCTTGTCGTCGATGCGGGTGACGACCATTACGGCGTCGCGGCGGAAGACGATGATATCGTCCACGTCCGAGCAGTCGCACACGAATTCCTCCTTCTTCAGTCCCTGGCCCACGAAGCCTTCCTGGCGGTCTACGTACAGCTTGGTATTGTTGGCGGCCACGGCGGCGACCTCCACCTTTTCGAAGGTGCCGATGGTGGTCTGTCGATCGCGGCCCTTGCCGTACTTGTCGAGCAGGCCCTGGTACCAGGCGATGGCGTACTCGGTGAGGTGCTCGAGGTGGTAGCGTACTTCCTTCAGTTCCTCCTCCAGCTTGGCCATCAGTTCGTCGGCCTTGAAGCTGTTGTACTTCGAAATCCGCTTGATCCGAATCTCGGTGAGGCGGGTGATGTCGTCGTCGCTCACGGCCCGGTAGAGCAGGAGGCGGTCGTCGTTCCGCTTTTTCTTCTCGTCGGGTTCGCGGACGTACTTGCTCAGTCCCTTACGGATGATCTCGATCACCTGCTCGAAGCTCTCGGCCTCCTCGATGTCGCGGTAGATGCGCTTTTCGATAAAGATCTTTTCGAGGCTGGCGAAATGGATCTTTTCCTCCAGCTCGCCCTCGCGGATCCTGAGTTCCTGCCGGAGCAGGTCCTTGGTCTGGGCGGTGTTGAACTGCAGAATGTCCTCGACGGTGACGAAGTGGGGCTTGTCGCCCTCGATGATCACGCAGGCGTTGGGGGAGACCGACAGTTCGCAGTTGGTGAAGGCGTACAGGGCGTCGATGGTCACGTCGGGACTGATGCCCGGGGCCAGCTCGATCAGCAGTTCCACCTCGGCGGCCGTGTTGTCGGTCACCTTCTTGATCTTGATCTTTCCCTTATCGTTGGCCTTGATGATGCTGTCGATCAGCGTCTGGGTGGTCATGCCGTAGGGGATCTCCCGGATGGCGATGAACTTGTTATCGATCTTCTCGATCGTGGCCCGGATCTTGACGCGGCCGCCGCGCTTTCCGCTCTGGTAGTCGCTTACGTCTACGGTTCCACCGGTGGGGAAATCGGGGTAGATCTTCACCTTCTTGCCCTCCAGGATCTTGATGCTGGCCTTGCAGAGCTCGATGAAGTTGTGCGGCAGGATCTTGGTGCTCAGACCCACCGCGATGCCCTCCGCCCCCTGGGCAAGGAGCATGGGGAACTTCATCGGCAGGTTCACCGGCTCGCGCTTGCGGCCGTCGTAGCTGAGCTGCCACTCGGTGGTCTGGGGGTTGAAGACCACTTCCAGGGCGAACTTTGTAAGGCGCGCCTCGATGTAGCGGCTGGCAGCGGCGGAGTCGCCGGTGAGGGTGTTGCCCCAGTTGCCCTGGGGGTCGATCATGAGTTCCTTCTGGCCGAGGTTGACCAGGGCATCGCCGATGGCGGCGTCGCCGTGGGGGTGGTACTGCATGGTCTGCCCGATCACGTTGGCCACCTTATGGTAGCGGCCGTCGTCCATCTCTTTCAGGGCGTGGAGGATGCGGCGCTGTACGGGCTTCAGGCCGTCCTCGATGGCGGGTACGGCCCGCTCCAGGATGACGTAGCTGGCGTAGTCGAGGAAGTAATCCTCGTACATGCCCTTCAGGCCGGCCGCATCGCCGTTCGTTTCTATTCCGTGTTGGTTCTCCATCTGCTGCTGTCGCGAATTCTCTGGCACCTGCGTTCCCGCCTCCCTCACCACGCTTCCTCTCCAATAAGAGGGGCGAGCCCTGAGGCCTACTGCTGGCCGCGGGCGAAGATACGGAACTCCGGTCTACTAACAAAATGTTTGAATTGAGCTTTCAACCGTTGTCGGCCGAGCCTTACGAAGGTTGGCTCGTCCGCCTCCGTAGCGACCGACGGTTAATTTCCGCCGATCGGCGAGCCGTCCGGCAGGTCGGGTACGGGGACGGGTGTGTATTCCCCGGGATTGGTGAGAAAGCTGCGCACCAGCTGGCTGAGATAGAGCTGGTGCTCATCCAGCTGCGTGTAGTCATCGGTGGCCAGGCGGTACTTCACGGCCTGGGCCAGGGCCGCGGCACTGACGGCCTCACTGGCGTCTTTGTCGGCCGCCAAGCCGATCAGGTGGTGCACCAGCCGGCGCTCGACCAGGCGGGCCAGCTCTTCGTCGTAGTCGGCCCGGTTGCCGCCCCTAACGCGCTGGGAGATGGTATTTCTGACCTCATCCAGGTAGTCCTTCAGCGTCGGCAGGGCATCGCCGAATAGGGCATGCTGCTCCACTACGCGGGCCAGCCGTTCGCCGTTAAGCAGGAAAGCGAGGGTGTTGTCCGCCGCCGATCGGGCCATGCCCAGCGGGTCCAGTCCGCCACCGTTCTGGGTGTTGAAGAGTTCGCGGTTGCGGCCGTAGCCCATGGCGGGCGGGGGGATCAGCTGCGGCAACCCGTTGGGCAGTTTCAGCACCTCCGGGGAGAGGGTATGCAGCAGGGCCTCGCGGGCTTTGCGCTGCTGCGCGGCATCGGCGGGCTCGTAGTCGGGCGTCTTGCCGGCCTGCCGTACGCCGTAGTCGTACTCGTAGCCGCCGATCACCTTGGCCACGGCCTCCACCTGGTAGCGGTGCATGAGGTACACCGGCACCAGTACGCTCTCCAGCTCGGAGAGGGGCATACCGACGGGGATATTCTTTTCGCTGAACTTATCCAGCGCCACCTCCCGCACTTTCAGGAGACGGTCCATCTCGGCCACCGGCTCGCTGCCGTTGTCCCAGAGGTGGCCCTCCGGCTGGCTGCTGCCCTGGGGACGGGAATCGGGGTCGCTGATGTAGCGCAGACCCAGCTTCTCATTCTCGGTGAGGAGGGCCTGGAGGGCACGGTGCTCGTCGGTATCGGGTGCGAAGTCGGTGTAGCCGTAGCGGATCGCCTGCTTGTCCCACTCGCCGATGCCGCTGGCGTAGGCCTCGCTAAAGTCCATGCGCCGGTTGCCGTCGACGGTCACGTAGGGGTGGGGATAGTCCATGACGGACGCGCGGTCGTTGGTGGAAGCGGCGAAGTTGTGGGCCAGGCCCAGCGTGTGGCCTACTTCGTGCGCGCTCAGCTGCCGCAGGCGGGCGAGGGCGAGCTCCTCCAGGCGGGGATCGGGGGTGGTACCGTCGCGGCCGTAGGATTCGATGAGGCCCTGGGCGATGAGAAAATCCTGCCGCACCCGCAGGCTGCCGAGCAGCACGTGGCCCTTGATGATCTCGCCGGTGCGGGGGTCGGTGACCGAGGAGCCGTAGCTCCAGCCGCGGGTGCTGCGGTGGACCCAGTTGATCACGTTGTAGCGGACGTCCAGGGGGTCGGCGTCATCGGGCAGCACTTCCACGCGGAAGGCATTCGTATAGCCGGCGGCTTCGTAGGCCTGGTTCCACCAGCGGGCACCTTCCAGCAGGGCGGTGCGGACGGGCTCGGGGGCGCCGCGGTCGAGGTAGTAGATGATGGGTTCCACCGGCTCGCTCAGTTTGGCGGTGGGGTCCTTCTTCTCCAGCCGGTGGCGGGTGATGAAGCGCTTCGTCAGCGGCTCGGTGATGGGTGTAGCGTAGTCGGCGTAGCTGCTGGCGTAGTAGCCGGAGCGGGGATCGAACTCCCGGGGGGTGTAGTTGTCGTCGGGCAGCTCCACGAAGCTGTGGTGCATGCGCAGGGTGAAGCTCTCCGCATTGGGGGCCACGCTGCGTACGTTGCGGCCGCTGGGCTCTCCGGTAAAGGTGATGGTAGCCTCGAATTCGGAGTTCTTGGGGAAGTTCTTGGTGTTTTCGGGGAAGACGGCGCTGCGGTCGGCGTCCACTTTATAAGTGCCTTCTTTCTGTTGTTTGAGGCGGGCGGCTACGCCGTGGGCGTCGCTGAGCAGCAGGTCGCTGAGGTCGATCAGTACGCGGTCGTCTGTCTTCGCCACTACCTTGAAGCCGTCGAGTACCGACTGCGCGAAGGCCTCTTCCACGCTCCGGGCTTCGGCGGGGTTGTCGGAGATGGCGCGGTATTCGAGGTTGCGCTGTTGCAGAAAGACCTTCGGTCCGACGCGGCGGAAAAAGACGACGCGGGTATCGCCGAGCTGGTTGCGGTCGAGTCCGATGTCGTTGCTGCCGAGTCCGGCGGCCAGGCTGTTGACGTAGAGAAAGTCCTCGTTCCACCGGTCGATCTCGAGGTAGACCTTGCCTTCCTCGTCGCTCCAGTAGTAGTCGTAGAAGCCTTCGCGTTTCTCCAGGTCCTTGGTCTTATCGGCGATGGAGGGGGTTTCCTTTTGGTCCTTGTCCTGGGCGGCAAGGGGCAGTAAAAACAGGACGAATATCAGGCAGAGTAGTGGGCGCATAGGTACGGTTGCTTACGAAACACAAGGTAAGACAAAGCAATGGCGGCCGTTTTCCCCTGTGGCACAAACCGGAGCAGCACCTTGTTACGGTAGCTTTACGCACCACTGATAAGTTCGCGGTGCGGAACGCCATCAATAAACCAACAATGACGAAG
>JBGTHX010000058.1:0-4982 GCA_041746055.1 Lewinella sp.
GGGTAGCCAGGCCTGTGGCCCGGCTCGTGGTTAGTTATCCTAGAGGTTATTCCGAATTAGGTAAAGGCCATGCCACAGGCCTGTCCACCCGGGTGTGTTAGTTTAATTAAAGACTCCGGGTTGCCGGGCCCATGGCCGGGCGTTTAGTCGGCCACGCAAGAGTATTTCTACGAATTAGGTAAAGGCCAGGCCATAGGCCTGGCCACCCGGGCGTGTTGGCCTACTTAAAGATTCCGGGTAGCCGGGCCTGCGGCCCGGCTCCGATTTATGGGGGTGAAGCACATACGGTCAAGGGGTAGGGATCACTGAGCTTACCGGGCGAATAGACTTGACGGCCACGCAACACGCGGAGGATCGCACGTTTACCCTTCGAAGGCCCTACTTAGCGTCGTTCTCCACCGGGTCGCCTACGCTGTTGAGCTTGGCGAGGAAATCGTCGCGCATAGCAAAGAACTCGGGAAGGTAGGTTTCGGGCATGGGTTCCGCGTCCTGGAAGTCAATCTTGGTGTGGTCGACCTGCTTGCCGTTGTCCCAAAACCGGAAACAGACGTGGGGGCCGGTCGCCAAACCGGTGGAACCGACGTAGCCGATGATGTCACCCTGGCTCACGCGTTTGCCAACCACCATTCCGGCGGCCTTCTTCTGCATGTGCAGGTACTGGGTTTCGAAACGCTTGTCGTGGCGGATTTTGACGAAGATGCCGTTGCCACCGGTTCGGCCGGAGCGGTTGACCACTCCGTCGGCGACGGCTACGATCGGGGTGCCGTAGGGGGCGGCGTAATCGGTGCCCAGGTGGGGCTTGACGCGGCGCTGCACGGGGTGGAAGCGACGCAGGTTGAAGCGGCTGCTGATTCGGCTGTAGCGAACGGGTGCCTTAAGGAAGGTGGACTTCATAGGCTGACCGTCCAGTCCATAGTACCCTTTCTGGGTGTTGTCCTCGCTTTCGAAGTAGAAGGCATAGATGTCCTTGCCGCCGGTGCTGTAGCGTGCCGCCCGTACTTTTCCGAAGCCGGCTTCCTTCTGCTCCACGAACTCCTGCTCGTAAACCAGTTGAAAGGCATCTCCCTGCTGTACGTGATAAAAATCGACCGACCACTGCAGGGCGTCCTCCATTTTGTCGGTGAGCGCAAAACTGTGTCCGCCATCGACCATGGCATTCCACAGGGACGAGGTCACCTTGCCGGCGGCTAACCCTTCGCGTACCACCACCGGGAGCTCAAGGTATTCGTTGCGGCCGGTCCCCTGGAGATCGAGGCGGAGGTACCGGTAGACGGTGGGGGAGTAGATGAGGAAATCAGGCCCCTCCGTATCGGGGTCATCCAACATCTGGTAGGTTCGTCCGGCCCGCAAATTGCGGACGTCCAGCATGTCATTAAATTCGTTGGACGCCGTATAGGCCCGTTGCGGCTCGAGACCTTGTCCGAGCAGGATGTCGGAGAGCGTCTGCCCGTACATGATGGTGTCCAGGGTAACCGCAAAGGTGTCCAGCGCTACCCCATACCGGACCGTCGGTTCGACGATCGGAAAACCTACGTGCGTAAGGTCTTTTTCTGCGGGAGGGGGGGAGGAAGCTACCAGTCCGGAGAGAATTCCGGTGCCGAGGAGGCAAATAACAACAAAGGGGAGCAGGGTGGGCAGGATCCTGCGGGTCCGAACATTAAGCGGTGATCTCACGTACTGATAGGTTTTTCTACTAAGCGGAAGGCCGGATACCGACCTTCCGCAAATATAAAACTTAATCGTTAACGTGAATAGTATGCCTATCAGGGGGTTCTGACGCGCGTAGACTCCTGTATCCAGCAACCCACCGTGTAGGAGCTTCCCACCTCGATGCCTCGCTGGAACACGTCCGCCCGCGAAGGCATGTACTGGGTGTAGCGGCCGATCAGCTGATTCGCCTTACCGGTCACCGAGGGGTCCACCGACTTAGCCTTCTGCCACATGTCGATCGCGGGCCAAACCACCACCTGACTGTCGAAGCCGGTACCGGGGCCACACAACGGACCACTACTGGCGTACAACGTACCGATCAGCATATAGGCTTCTCCGTTGGATCCATTGGCTTGAATGGCCCGCCTCGCCATAGCGCGGGACTGGCTGAAGTTCCGGAGGTTACCGTAGTAGATCTTCGCCGCCGTAAGCAGATAGCGGCTCTGGCGTTCCGCGTCGTCGGTCTCCGAAGCGGCCTGCTCAAACAGGCGGACGGCCTCGGTGGACTGGTTGTTCTTCAAGGCGTCATAGGCCTGGCGCAGGGTACTGCCCCCGCCGTTGGATTCAGCGACCACCTGACAATTGTCCTCGTAGGCCTTCCGGACTTGCGCGAATTCCGCCAGGTCTTCGGCGCAATCGGCCCACTGGAGACGGGAATAGGCCGTGGTGATCGCGTCGCAATCCGTAGGGTTAGCCTGGAAGTCGGGAAAATACTCATCCACGTAGTACTGGCAATCATAAAATCCCTTTACGGTTTCGAAGTACTGCATGCTGCTCGGCGCGTAGGCATCGATGGCATTCCAAGCCTCGCACTCGGTGCCCTTGCACTCGCTGAGTCCTTTTTCGAGCCTGGCCTTGAGGGCGGTGACGACCTCCTTCGCTTCGGCGTCGTTGATCTTGCCGGCTTCGTGCTGGTCGACCACGAGGCGCGACATGGGGTTGATGACGAAATACTGGAGATCCTCGGGGCCGTCCATGTCGATGCTTTCCTTGAAGAGAGCGTAGATCTCGTCCTCCGTAGCCGAACCGGCGTAGGTGTAGTAGCTGTCGAAGGCCTGCATGGCGGCCATATATCCGTCACTGGCGTAGCATTCCCGGGCCTGCTCATACAACTGCAGGATGGTGTCACCGTATACCTGTTTTTTGTCGGGGTTCTGCTGGATCAGGTTATTGTAGAAAGCCACCCCGTCGGTGTACACGGTGGGGCGGCGTCCGTCGGCGGCGGGACTGACGGCGTAGACCTTTCGCCAGGTTTGCATGGCCCGGTCCATCTCGTTGCCCTTCAGGGCGGCGCGGTAGATGACGTAATTGGTTTCCGCATCGTCGGGGTTGGGGGCGTCGGAAAACTTGGGGCAGGGGCTAAGCTCCTCCCCGGGCTGCGCGGGTTTGGAGGTAGTGGAACTGGTGGTCGGTGGGGAAGTGGAGGTGGTGGCCGGGCCGGCAGTCTTTGGCGAGCAACCGACCGCGAGCAGCAGAGCAAAGCCCAGAGCCAATAACAAAGTAAGGAGTCGAATCATAAGTAAGTGTAAAATTGATACATGTATAAGGATGCAAAGGGCTTCGATGTTGACGGGCACCTCGCAGAGCGTCATGGCTTCGTAATTACCGCCCCTGCACCTGCGTGCCCGCCCAAACTAAAGGGGAAGTAAACAATTCTATGCACACACTGCTAAACGGAGGTAATTTCGCCCCCGCAAACCAACCCCCAATGAAAAAAATCAATTTCAGCGCCGGCCCGGCCATCCTCCCCGCCAGTGTCATCACCCAGGCCGCCGCGGCCGTGGAAAACCTCGACGGTAGCGGACTGTCCATCCTGGAGATCAGCCACCGCTCGGATGCGTTCGACGCCGTACTGGTAGAGACCGAAGCACTCGTACGGGAGCTCATGGGCGTCGGCGACGAATATGGCGTACTGTTCCTGTCGGGAGGCGCCAGTACCCAGTTCTTCTTCTCCGCCATGAACCTGCTCAAAGAGGAGGAGACCGCCGGATTCTTCGACACGGGCGCGTGGTCGGCCAAGGCCATCAAGGAGACCAAGCTGTTCGGTAAGGTCGATATCATCGCCAGCAGTAAGGCGGCTAACTACAACTACATCCCGCGGGAGTACACCATGCCCGAGGGCCTGAAGTACGTTCATATAACGAGCAACAATACCATCTTCGGCACCCAATTCACGGAATGGCCCGAAACGGAGGCTCCCCTGGTAGCCGACATGTCTTCCGATATCTTCAGCCGGCGGATTCCACTGGAGCGGTTCGGCATCATCTACGCCGGCGCCCAGAAGAACCTCGGCCCCGCCGGCGTGACGCTGGTCATCGTTAAGAAGGATCTACTCGGCACCGTTAAGCGCGCGCTGCCTTCGATGCTCGACTACCGCGTACACATTGAGAATTCCAGCACCTTCAACACCCCGCCGGTGTACCCCATCTACGTGATGATGCTCACCCTGCGCTGGATCAAGGAGCAGGGCGGTCTGGAGGCCATGGAACAAATGAACGAACGCAAGGCCAAGCTGCTCTACGACGAGATCGACCGCAACCCGAAATTCAAGGGTACCGTGGCCGATGAGTACAGCCGCAGCCTTATGAACGTCACCTTCGTGTGCACCGACGAAGCCGATACCAAAACCTTCATGGAGGCGGCCGAAGAGGCGGGCTGCGACGGGATCGTCGGGCACCGGAGCGTCGGCGGTTTCCGCGCCAGTATTTACAACAGTATGCCCTACGAAGGCGTGGAAACGCTGGTGAAGGTGATGCAGGACTTCAAATAGCCCGGCGTTCGTCCGCGGGATTGCGCCGTTCGTCGAAAAAAGCGGCGCAATCCCGATTTTTAGGTTACGGTCAGGCTAGGATGGCCTATATTCGTAACTACCATGCAATTCCCGAGAGTCAAATTGTTTATCCTGGTAATAGTTCTCCTCACGGTGAGCGCCACCTGTTCCGGCTTTTTGCTGGGCCGGACGGCTAAGCTACACGAGGAAGGTAAGTTTGAGCAATTTCAGCAGATGAGCGAAAAGGTCATTGATCTCGGCACCCTGGTAGTACACGCTTACGACATCGTGCGCCGGGTCGTCCTGCGGTAATCCGTAGTGAACCTTTCCCCCCTCCGGGCCTTCCTGTTCCTTTGCCGGTGACGTATCCGTCTCCCGAAGCCCCTCAATACCTTGTTATGCTACGTGGACTCCTCTGTGACCTCGACGGTACCCTGGCCGACTCCGAACCCCTCCACTGCGCCGCCTGGCTCGACCTGTTGTCGGAGGAATACGACTGCCA
>JBGTHX010000059.1:0-11456 GCA_041746055.1 Lewinella sp.
CAACGCCGGAACGGCGGCGGTAGTATATCTGCTACCCCCGCCGGCCCGGCCGGGCGTGGACTCAGGCGGTCACGCGGGCCTTTTCCCGCTTGGCGTAGCGCTTGGCCTCCAGTCCCTTGAACAGGACCATCGAAAACAGAACGGGGAGAACGACGAGCAGGGTAAAGACGAGGATCAGGGGTAGAATTACTAGCATGAGAGAGCTGTCTATGGGTTGAAAAGAAAACGGCACCGGGTAGGTACTTCCCCTGTTTAACGGGTCGACGGCCGCCTTGGTATATCCTTAAATCCGGAGGCGAGCCGGCCGGGCAGTACCTTTAAGTGATGCGTTTATCCCTCTCCTGCTGCATTTACTTAGCGGCCAGCCTGGGGATCTCCTTACCGGGCTGACGGCCCAGCTGATCGACCGGCAGGCGGTGGTCGAGCGCCACCGGGTGGTGTGGGACGGGCTCTCGCCGATGCCGTAGCTGTGACCGGAATTGCTATTTTAGCCCCCGCTAACCATCAGAACCTCTCCCGATGAAATATTACTTTATCCTGCTTCTTCCCCTTTTACTCTGCACCTGCGCGCCCCGCCCGGCAGACGATGACGGCTGGATAACGATGTTCGACGGGGAAACCCTCGACGGCTGGCGCGGCTACAATTCCGATGAAATGCCTCCCGGCTGGGTGGCCCGCGACGGCGTACTGGAATACGACACCGAGATCGTGAAGGAGGAGGATTACACCGGCGGACGTGACATCCTCTATGGCAAGCAGGAATTTGAAAACTTCGAGCTGGAGCTGGACTGGAAGATCCCCCCCGGCGGCAACAGCGGTATCCTGTACCACGTGAAGGAAGGCTACGGCGGACCTCCGGAAGTAGCGCCCGAGTACCAGCTCATCGACGATGAGCACTACGCCGAAATGCACGACCTCACCGGTTACAACAGCCAGTTCGGGGCCGAACATCCGGAAGTGTTGCAGGATTGGCAGCTTACCGGGGCGGACTACGCCATGCACACCGCGGACCCCGCCAAGAAGAAACTCAATCCCGCCGGCGAGTGGAACACCAGCCGCATCGTCTTCACCCCCGAGCGCGTCGAGCACTGGCTGAACGGGGAACTGCTCCTGTTTTTTGATCCCTGGTCCGACGACTGGTACGCCCGCCGCAACTCCGGCAAGTGGAAGGGGGCTCCCGACTACGGAGAATTCCGCACCGGCTACATCGCCCTGCAGGATCACGGCAGCCCGCTGTGGTTCCGCAACATCCGGATCCGGGAGCTCTAGCCCTCACCGCAACCGCCGCACGCCCTTGACGGCGGGGAACCAGATCACCGGCATAACCGCTGCACCTCGGTATTTCCCGGCCGGGACCACACCAAGGTCGCATCCGCGTGGCTTAAATGGCCCACCTAACCCCGGATTACCTCCTCCAGCTGTAGCCAGGCTCATGCCCCGGACGCGACCGTGTTTTCACCCACCATGGTGGCCGTGGTCGGACGACTCCGCCAGCAGCAGGCTGGCCACCTCCCCACCCGCCTGCCGGTAGAGATCGGCAAAAATCCACACGACCGGAAACAGGCCGGACACGGCAAGCACGGTATACGTGCCAAGAAGCTCAAAGAAAGGGTACGCGGCCATAAGGATAGGTTTCTCACTTGCCGGCCCGGAAGGGCCGGCGGCACGAGACACTTCGCGCCTTCCCAAAGGTGCCCCGCCCCCCGGCCGCGGGCCTTACACAATTCGGACTCATTCTTGCAGGATTACCCCCGCCGGTCAGAGATCCTCCAGATTGCTGCGCCGGGGCTTGGACAATGACTTGAAAAAGGTGGGGGTCAGGCCGGTCACCTGCTTGAATTGCCGCGAGAGGTGGGCTACGCTGCTGTAGTTGAGCTGGTAGGAGATCTCAGTTAGGGTAAGGTCATCGTAGATGATCAGCTCCTTGATCTTTTCCACCTTGTGCAGGATCACGAAGTGCTCGATGGTGATGCCCTTCGTCTTGGAGAAGAGCTCCGCCAGCTTCCGGTAGTCCTGTCCCATTTTCTCGCTCAGGTAGACCGAGAAATTGACCGCCGGAAATTCCTTCGCGTGGTGGACCATCTCCACGACAATATTCACGATGCGCTCGATCAGCATCGCCTTCTTATCGTACATCAGTTCCAGTCCGGACCGGCGCAGCCGCTCCGCCAGGAGCTGCCTACCGGCGTCCGAAATGGGCTTTGCCAGGATCACTTCTCCCAGCTCAATGGAACAGAATTCCAGTCCCAGCCGCTCCAGTTCAGACTGCACCATCATCTTGCACCGCAGACTGACCATGTTCTGTATAAGTAGTTTCATTTGCGGTTCGGTGGGACCGGCAAATTACTTACCCGCTCGCTCCCCGAGGAATTTATTCACCTCGAGCCAGTGCATAAAGGCGTCAAACCACCGATTGCTGGTGCGATCGGGGTTGCCGAGACCGAAGCCGTGGCCCCCGTTCTGGTAGAGGTGAAATTCCACCGGCACTCCGGCCTTATACCACGACTCGATCAGTCCGAACTGCCCGCCGAAGAGGAAGTCATCGGAGGCAATGGCGCTGAACAGGGCGGGAGCGGCCTCAGGAACATCCACCGGACCCATGCCGCCGTAGATCGGACCGATGAAGGCGAGTTTTATGGTCTTGGAATTGAGCGTGGAGTGCATCGTGAGTCCGGCGCCGGCGGAAAAGCCGATCATGCCGATCCGGTCGGTATCGATGCCCCACTCTTCGGCGCGGTCTACGATCATGGCGTAGGCGGCCTCCGCATCCTCCAATTGGTCGGAGAGGTCACGCTGCGGACGGGCCGTCGGCGCGTTTGTTTTCGTGGAGTCGTCGGAAGGTACGGGCTGGTTGCGCGGACGGCTCATCCAGTCTGAAAACTCATCCAGCGATGCCTCGGTTGGATGCAGCCGATACTTCAGCACGAAGGCGGCGATGCCCTGCTCGGCCAGCGCCTCGGCGACTTCCCAGCCTTCGTTGCCCATCGATAGCCACATGAATCCGCCGCCGGGTGCCACGATTACCGCGGTCCCATTGGCTTTACCGGGTTCGGGGAGGAAGGGCGTGAGGGTGGCCTCGGTGATGTTGCGGGCCATGGGATCGCCCCATTGCCGGAACCAGGACTCGGATGCGGGCTGATTGTCCACCCCGCCGGTGTTCAGCGGAATGGCGTTAGGTTCGTCCGGTGCGTCGAGCGGGTAAATGGTACCGTCCTGGGCTGCGGCCGGAGTGGCTACGACGAGTAGTAGCAGCAGGCTGATGGGGCGAAGAAGGGCAAAAAGTGTATTCATAGTGTATTCGATTGGTTATGTCACCCAATGTAGGCACTGGCGGATGATTAAACAATCGATGGCGTGACCTAAAATTTCCGCCTTCTTAAACTGGATTTACCCTTATCTGCCGGGCGTCCGGTGAAACTATGCCCCCGCCCGCAGGTTATTGTTAGCAGAAGATGAGGGTAAGTTTTGCGGCGGTTTCATGATCACCTTTTTGCCATCAAATTCCTGCGCTTTAGTCCGGGCTGACAGGTAGTACACCACGGTGCTACCCCAACCACAACTCGGGCCAACCGTAATTCCACACGTAAGTATCTACCATGGCAGAGAGTTTTAACAAGAAAGAGCGCAATAAAAAGCGCCAGAAGAAGAAGCGCGACAAGCAGTTTGACCGCGAGCAAAAGAAATTGCGTACCACCAAGCCGCCCGAGTTTATGTACGTCGGCGAAGACGGCAACCTCACCACGGAGCCGCCCGATCCGGCCAAAAGAAAAAAGGTCACCCTAGAGGAGATCGACATTAGTACCCCCCGCAGCGAGAAATCGGGCGAGTCCAAGTACATGAAGACCGGCATCGTAAAGTTCTTCGACAATGAGAAGGGCTACGGCTTTATCGTCGATAACGAACGGCAGGAGAGTTTCTTCGTGCACGTCGATAGCCTGGAGGCCCCCATCGCGGATGGCGATCACGTGACCTTCGAAGCCGGCAAAGGCCCCAAGGGTCCCATCGCCGTATCGGTCAAACAGGTCCCCAAATAGCGCAGCCGGCCCGACCGCTTGCCGCTAATAACAGAAAAGGCCCGTCAACACGTTGACGGGCCTTTTCCAGTTGTGAGGTGCCGTACACCTATTCCGCCATGGAAACATTCACGGCGTTGAAGCCCTTCTGGCTCTCTTCTACCTCGTAGGTGACTTTATCGCCTTCGTTGATGGAGGGTACTTTCAGATCGTTCGCGTGGACGAAGACATCTTTACCACCGTCATCCGGGGTGATGAAGCCAAAGCCTTTGCTCTGATTGAAGAATTTTACGGTTCCGTTGCTCATGTTGAGTTTTTTTCGGGGGTAACACGGCGAGTCAATAGCGTACTGACTCCGCCAACCCACAAAATACGGTTTTATTTCCAGCCCGTTTTCAGAATATTTTTTTTCTTCCTGCTAAACCCGATGAAAAATATTTTGCTCCAGCCGCTCAAAGTGGGCGGGGCCGCGGGTGCCGGGGTCCTGGGCGTGGCCCGGTGTACCCTCTAGGAATCCCATAGAAAGACTGACAGTAGATGCTTTCCTCCCCCCCCTGCGGTCGCTTTAAGTCCGTAACAATGTTTCCGTCGTAGCGGGGAACGCCATGGAGGGCTCCGAACCATATAATCCCGTGGCGGGCCTCCAAAATGCCAAACACCAGGTCACCGTTCTCCGGCCCGTAAGACCAGATAACCGATCTTGCAGGGACCACCTGCCGCAGTGAGCCGGCAGCATAGCGCGAGAGCGCCAGTATGTCCGATCAGCAAGGCGATGGGATACGCGGAAGAACAGCCCTACATACAATTTGTCACATTGCAGCCGCCATTCCTACTTCACCATATCCTTAAATGCCGAGCCGAAGATGAGGTAGCTGGTATTGCCGCCAATGGTGCCTTCGTTCTGTCCCCACAGAAACGGCCAGTCGTCGTAGTTCTCGAAGTGGTCGGGCTGCCGGAAGAGCAAGCCGGGCGCCACGTTACCGGGGATGAAGGAAAAGTCGGCCCGGTTATTCCCGTAGAAAACGTTCTTCGGCCGGGTCGCTCCGAGGGTGGCAACCAGCGAATAATTGTGGTAAGGATGGCAGCCGAAGAGCCAGTTGGTGACCTTATAGGCGTGCTGCTTACCTACGATATCGGGGAAGTATTTGTTGGCGAAGCACAGGGTGGTACCGAAGCTCACGATCTGTCCGCTGCCCGCCCAGTTGCCCAGCCCGATGGGGACGCCGTACGGATTATCCGTTTCCAGGCCGTCGATGTACTCCTTGTACTTTACCACGTAAGGACGGAGCTTTTCCTTGTAGGCCTCGTCCATGTGCGGGATGGCGTCCATCGCCGTCAGCAGGTTCCAGCTGACCTGCTGGTCGAGGGCCGGCCAGAGCAGCTCCTGAAACTTGTCGACGTACAGCTGCTCTCCGGTGGTGATGTAGAGCTGCAGGTTAGAGGATACGTCGGCCGCGCCTCCCCAGCGTCGCTCGTTGCTGTCTTCGGGCAGATTGGCGAAAAGCTCGGTGGCCTCGGTAAGCAGTCGCTTCGACTGCTCCAGGGCGCGGGCTGACAGGTCGTCGTTGTACCCCTTAAGCGCCCGGCTGGCCGCGGCGAAAGTAGTGGCGGCCCGCAGGTCACGGCCCGGACTCCGGCTGGTGAAGGCCCACATATCGTCCTTCACGCCGCTCGATTTGCCGTCCGCGGCCACCTCGTAGGGGGCCAAATCCGGATTGTAGGGCAGGCCATCAGTGATGGAAGCCGCGTCGCCGAGGTGGTGGTAGTTGTCCAGCACGGAGTTGGACAGTGTGAGGGCCATGTGGCCGAGGATCTCCGCCTGGGCGACCAGGTTCAGTGTACCGTGTTCAAGATACTGCAGCACGTCGGGCTTGCCGTCCGGGCGGTGGAGGTCGACGTAGCGTTGCTCTTCGTCCACGAAGGTCTGGTCACGGTTGGGCTGGAAGTATTCCCAGGTCTGTACGAAGTTCTGGACCACGCCGAGATTGGCTCCCGTCTCGATGTCGAAATCACCGGCGTCAAAGAAGCCCCCTACATTCAGTCCGGGGATGGTCTCGAGCGCCTCGTACTCGGTATCGGTCGCAGGTCCCTGGCTGTGGAGATCGAGGTGGTCGGTATTGGGCGGTGCCTGCTTGTACCCCTCCTTGAAGGGCTCACCGTGCCACACCCGGTAGGACTCATTCACGAACATATGGTTCATGTGGATGGGGATCCACACGTCGCTGGTGGCGTCAGTGATCTCGTCGTAGACGTGGTCACCGATGATGAAGTTATTGGTGGTGAAGTCACCGTACTTGATGTAGTACACCCCGGGCGTCTGCACCTCCGTAAAATCGAACTTGACGTAATGGTACTTAAAGTAGTCTCCCCACGTAGTGATGGCACCGGTAAAGGCCTCGCTGGCCTCACCGTTCTCGTCAATTCGGTAGAGGGACGCTTCCTTGAGCGGCTTGCTTATTTTGTCGAGCTCGATGACGGAAATTTTGGGCTGACCGGGCAGGTAGCCCACCTGCGAGATGCCGATATTCGGCTCGCGCACCCAGCCCTCGATGGCGTGGGGCTCCACCAGCCACGTCAGCACCTTGCCGGTCTTGCCGGCCGGGAGGAGGCTGCGGACCACGAACCAGCCGTTCTGCGCCAGAATGCGC
The DNA here is from genome assembly GCA_041746055.1 of Lewinella sp. GTDB lineage: Bacteria > Bacteroidota > Bacteroidia > Chitinophagales > Saprospiraceae > Neolewinella. The sequence goes on from JBGTHX010000059.1 coordinate 6,662, forward strand.
CCGTCAAAGAGCATAAGGTCCGCATCTTCCGAGGTTATCTTGACCCGGCGTTCCGGATCGTCGGGGGCCATGAGCAGGGTCCGGCCGGTTTCGAGGGGCAGCGGTTCGATGAAGGAGCCGGTACCGCGGTCGTCGGCGGTGACGTAGCCCTTGAATTGTTTGAGTTTCTCACTGTTGGGCCGCGTGCGGGTCTCCCCTACTACATAGCGGGGAAAGCGGTTGAGGCGTTCGTCCATCAGGTAAACCTTGTTCCAGTACTGGGAGGGGAGGAATTCCAGATTGAATCCGGCATCCCCTTCCAATTCGGCGGGTATGGGTTCGTCAAGGTAGACCGAGATCTCCACCCCCTTCCCGCGGGGCGTTACTTCGACGCGTGAGTTGAAATCGTAGTCCTTGTACCGCAGCATGGCTGAGATAGTTCCGGCCACGGAGTCGACCGTGCGATCGGAGATATCCGGAACCAAGTCCCACTGCTCGGGCGTGTTGGCCAGCCTTACCGCCCCACCCTGCCCCGTGCGCACGCCGTGGTGGATCAGTTCGATACCCGCGTTTTTCTCGTCGTTGAAGCCCCCGGTGAACAGGTTGCTATAGACCAGCACGTTCACGCCCTGGGTCTCGAAGTACTCCAGATCATTCAGTTTTAGATCCTGACTAAAGACTTGCAAGAACGGAGCGAGCAGCAGACCGGTCAAGAGTATAAGGTTAATTGCTTTCATGGGTAGAGGGTAGAGTTACCAGGCAGTGATCGAATCAAGGCACACAAGAAACGAAACAATCGATTGCGTCGTTCTTCCTATAAGGGCGTAATCTACTGCGCCGGTCCGGTTTAGCCTAATGGGCCGCTGCCGCGATGTAAATATTTTGGGTTTCGGGTGGACTTGCTCCTAACCGGGTTACTACCACCCCATCGTACGAGACGACCCGTCCCTACGGCGACGCATCCAGGAGATCGCCGAGCCGCGGGTGCGGTATATATCATGCTGCCTGTCTTCCCTTTTTCCTGGTCGCTTAAAATTGCCTGAGTAGGCTCACTTTTCCGATGACCTGCTCTTCCAACTGCCGATCGGTCAGGGTGGACTCAAAGTCCCGGCGATTGTATACCAAATAGACAAAGGATAAGGGTTGATACTCCCAGGAAAACCGGACATTTACATTGTATAAATTACCGCTGGAATTATGCTGAAGAAAAGCAATAAGCTGTAATCGGGGATTGAAGGCAAAGCGTCCTTCCAGACCGTAAAGATCGATCGCCCGGCTAACTTCATCCCGACCTACCTCCTGGAAGCTATTGCGGTTGAACCGTGCGCCGAGACTGACGTGTGGGATAGGGGAATATTGAAGATCAAGGCCTATCGTGCTTAATTGCCCGTCAAAATAAGTCCCCCAAACTACGCTTCCACCGAGGTTGAGCTTTTTGGATCGGTCGGTACTATATAACAGGGTTTGTTGAAAAAAAGCATATTCCCCCGTTGCGATGGTGATGCCCAGGGGATTAAATGGGGCAGTCAACCGTTGGAACTGGGCATTGACACCGTAGCCGAGGTACCCTCCATTCTGGAAATTGAGATATACTGGCCATAACCGCAACTGCCGCTCTACCAACTGTCCGGTTGAAGCCTGATAATAGAACTGGGTACTGGCACTGGGCTCAAAGGCTCGCAGCCATTTTTTGAAGGGCAGTCTGTCGCCCCGGAAAAACCGGATGATGCCGGGGGTCATGCTGATGATGTCCCGGCGTGAAACGAAACCGACCTCAGGGTTGTAGTTTTCGCTGATCACGGCTTGCGTCCACCACCCCCGCCATTTGTTTGTCGAATACTGATACTGGGCAATGCCGGCAAACCCCTTCTCCCCTCCCTCACTGGTTCCGGCATAACTGATCAGGGTGTTTATCGAATGCGCCTTCTTAATGCGGGCAAAGGCGTCAAGCGTCCCGGAGACGTTCGTACTGGTTTCGTTGCGCTTGATCGTGCTCAGGCCACCGATCCGGCTTTGCTTGCCCAAATTTTGGGAATAGCGCCCCACTAGAAAGTGGGTGGCCGGAGTGGCCTCACTCCCCCGCTGCCGGATCAGCATGCCGCCGTAGTTTTCCGTTGCGGAACGGTGGACAAATCGTCCGCCGTAATCCAGTGGAATCGGGCTGCCATCATCATCCAACCCAATGCGCCGACTGAAGAATGGCTGTATGCGAAGCGCCTCTCCGGAACCTCCACTACTGGGACCGACATTGATGCCAAACAAGGAAGCATTTTCGAGGAAGAACTGCCGGCGCTCGGGAAAGAAGACCGAAAATTGTGAGGTATTATTTACCTGTCGATCCACATCTGCCTGCGCGAAATCGGTGTTGAGGGTTACATCTAATACATCTTTGGGACTGATGGCCCATTTTAGTTCCCCACCGACTTTCATATCGGCGCTTTCCGTGGGCCGGTCCCGATCCACTCCTTTATACCGATTGTAGGCGGTCAGGAGGTAGGGCTTGACCTGAATATTAGGACTTGGCGGCGGGGGCTGCAGGTTGGTCAACCTTCCCGCGTAATCCATCCGTGCCGCCCCAAAGGCGCGCGGAAACTCCGAAAATGCGGTGATCTCGTTGGTCAATCGCCGGTTGCGGTAAAGCTGGAATCCCCAGTCCTGGGTAGCTGCACTCGATTTGGGGTACCGCAGCGTTTTCCATGGGATGGCCATTTCGGCGATCCACCCCGTATCCGTGCGCGAGGTCCGCGTGCGCCACAGGCCATCCCATTCAATGTCATAATATAGGGCATCGAACGACAGGTAGTCCCGCTGCACCCCGTAGGGATTGACGGCAAACGACATGGCATTGCGCTCATCATTGAAGCCATCAAAACATAGGGTAATCAAGTCGTGGGTCTGGAAGTTGAAATCCCGCATGAAGTCCGTCGCCCGGATGGCATCCTTACCCAGGCTGTCCAGACAAATGACGCCGATGTAGAGGTACTTATCGTCGTACAATACCTTGACCTTGGTGTTGAAATTGGGATCCTCCCCCTGATACGGGTCGACCTGGGTGAAGCGAGGAGAGGGCTTGACCCGTTGCCAGGCCGGTTCACTCAGCTTACCATCCACCTTAATCAGGCCCCTGACCTCCCGCGCCTCCAACTCCTTCCTGACCGAGTCGGGCTGTATTACATCCGTCTGCTGGGCAGAGGCAGCTCCGGCAACCAGTAAAAGAAAAAGGGCGAGGGAAAAAATCCGCATAGTAAAAGGGACGCTTTAGCCGATGACGGCCGCATAAATTTCTGTAAACTACCTCTGCAAAATTGGTCCACGAGCTAATTTCAAAATTTAACTGCGCAGCTGCCTTCGCCATGTACATTTCGCCTACGCCGCAGCCGACCTAAAGTAGAAATTCTCGTTGGTGTTTAAATAGGCATCGGGGCTTGGGTACCCCAGATTCCGGTGGGGTTGGTCCACTGGCCCTCGCTGATGACGTCAGGTGGAAATAGTTTCTGTCTTCTTGATATCACTTCCGCAGGATATACCGCTTGCCGGTATCCACGGAGGAATTCCGGTACAGGCGGTAGGCGATGAATACACAGATAACAATGAGCACCAACAACACCGTCAACTTCATCATTACAGGGAAAGTATTTAGGCGGGGCCCACCGATCTCGGTGATCAGGCTGGTGACGACCTCGTAAATCTGGAAAATGGAGATAACCATTAGCAGTACGTTCACCCAAAACTGGTAGCGGTGATCGAGGTTGGCGTTGCTTTCATCGATGAGGTGATCGATCTGTTCCAGGTTGGCCTGCGTCCGCTTGCGATTTTCCAGGATGCCCCGGTGGAAAAGGCCGTATTCAAAGAGGTCTTGCTCCGTCGGGTACTGGAACACATTCGGCAGAAAGTCCATATTCAACAAGTGGCGGATCTGTTTGCGGCTGGCTTCAAGTTTGCGGATATCCACCACGCTTTCGTCGCCCATCACTTCTTCCAGCACCGCCCGACTCCTCGCAAAGGCATCGTTGACCACGTACTCGTTGTGGGCCAGCACGGCACTCGGGATCTGGAGGTAGGGGTTGATCCCGATAGTATTGATGGAAGCCGCAAACACACTATCGCCGTAGCCGAAGGAGGACAGGACGCCCCGGTTAATCGTCAGGAAGGAGCTCTCAGTAGCGCTGCGGGGAATCAGCGTATCGCTGACTTCTTCAAAGCCCATGCGGTCGTAATCGAAGATGCCCAGGGTAATGCCGCAAAAGGCTTCAAAAACGTATTCGGCGTGCTTGTTTCTCGCGTATTGCCGCTGTACGTCGACGGAACTCACCTTTTTTCCCTCTTCGTTGCTGCGCAGGTTTTCAAAGAGTTGGGCCAACACCTCCCGGATCCGGTCCTGTTCATCCGTCTCCCCTACTGCGGTGAAGCGGCAGTAATCCGTATCAATCCCCACGATGCCGTTCCGGATGGCGTGGATGGACGGTTTGTCCGGCAAGTCAGCCTCCCCGCTGAGTTCCTCCCGCTTCGCGTAACGGATGCCAGACAGTTCCTCAAACAGCTGGATGACGTCCAGCTCCCGATCTTCCCGCCCGGGGATGACGAACTTTATTTTGCCGAGTTCGCGGACCTTCTCCGCTTCCGTTTTGCTCTCCTGGGAGCCGCTGAAAAACTTCATCAGCTTGATCAGGTCAATCTCGTCGATTCCAGTGTCCTCAATGGCGGAAAACACCAGGTGCCAGATCCGGATCTCACTGTTGAAAAAGTAGCTGTAGTTCAAGAATACCTTCAGGCGGATCTCCTTCACCACCGGATGATTGATTTCGCCGGCGCGCGC
>JBGTHX010000060.1:0-4494 GCA_041746055.1 Lewinella sp.
CTGGGAGTTGCGGACGGGAGCGGTGGCCTCTTTACTGTGCTTCATGCTACCCCCGCTGCTGCTCATGGGAATGGTATCGCCGCTCATCATCAACCTGCTGACCGAACGCGCCGACGACGCGGGCAACCGGGCCGGCAACGTCTACGCGATCTCTACCCTCGGCGGTATCCTGGCTACCTTCCTCCTGGGCTTTTACGTGATACCCCGATTCGGTTTATTCGGTCCTGCACTCGTCACCGGTGGCGTACTGGCGCTGTTTCCCGCGTTCGGGCTACTGCGGCGGGGGAGGGTGGGGGCCGTAGTATTTCTGCTGCTGGCCACCGTGGGGAACCTGTGGAGTAGCGGACCGAAAGCGTACCCGTCCGACTACCAACTGCTCTACGAATCGGACGGCATCATGGGACAGCTACGGGTAGTGGATCATCCCGCGTATGACTTTACCGCGGAGGCCCGTCCGGCGCGCGCGCTGATCGTTAATAATACCCTGCAAACCATTATGGATCGGGAGACTGGATACAGCTTGTGGGATTGGGCGCGATACTTCGCGGCACCGACCTCCCTCTATCCCGGCGGCAGCCGCGTGCTGTTGCTCGGACTCGGGGGCGGCACGGTACTCAATCAAATGGAGGCCCAGGGATTCGTGGTCGATGTGGTGGAAATCGACGAACGGGTGCGGGATGTAGCGGTACAGTACTTCGGCGTTAATCCCGACTTGAAACTCATCGTAGATGACGCCCGGCACTACATACGGACTACCGAGAATACCTACGACATCGTCATCTTCGATACCTTTCTTTCCGAATCGGTGCCCGAACACCTGCTCACTGTGGAGGGATTCGGGGATGCCCGACGCATCCTCAGGCCGGGGGGGCTCCTAATGGCCAACTTTTACGGCTTTCTGCAGGGGAGGAACGGACTGGCGGCCCGGTCCGTGTATAAAACCCTGGAGACGGTAGGCTTCCACGTCGAGCTACTTGCGACCCCGGGCGATGCCATGCACCGCAACCTGATCTTCCTGGCCTCCGAGGTGGCCCTGCCGCTGGATTCCGTCCGCTACCGGGAGGGTGACGGGGAGCTGGTAGACAATCTACCGGCTTTCCTGATCGATCCGATGTTCATCAACGCCGAATGGGCGGAAGTACTCCGCGACCACCGACCGGCCCTGGCCAGACTGTATCAGCCCGCCGCACTGGCCTGGAAGGCGGGTTACCGCCGGTACTACCGGCAACACTTCGGGATTTGACCGGTCGCGAGCGGCCGGCCGGGGTGAACATCGGGGTAGTGGTGGACATGCACTAGGTGTACCCTTAATATTTCCCTATGTCAAGCCACCTTCTCCTCACCCTGCTGCTGATCCTGGGATTATTCGCCTGCTCCGACGATGATGACTTCCGCGAGCTCATCAACGGCAATAAACCGGAGGATGTGACGGGGTTACGCTTCGTCGACGCTCAGGATGCGGACTTCGATACCATCTACGCAAACCTCACCTCGGCCCTCAGGGAGAATCCTGCCATTTCCATCGTAGCGGAGGTGGATCACCGGGCCAACGCCTCTGGTATCGGCGCGTCGTTGCGTCCTACGCGGGTGGTATTCTTCGGAAATCCCTCCCTGGGTACGCCGCTCATGCAGCGTAATCTTCAGGCAGGCCTGGATCTCCCGCAGAAGATGCTCGTATACCAGCCCAGCGACGAGGATATCATCATCGCCTACAACTCGGTGGAGTACCTGGCCGACCGCCACGGTGTCGGGGAGGCAGAGACCATCGGGCAAATCAGGGATGCCCTGAATAATTTGGCCGCTGCGGCCGGCTCGGGCGTGGTGGAAAGCGCGAATAACGGATCGGTGTCCCTGAATGAGGGCGTTACCTCCTTCACCGGCAGCGGGACCGTTGACTCGGTGTATATGCGGCTGCGCACGGCCATCCAGGGTAACTCGGCCATCACCCTCATCGCCGAACTCGACCACCAAGCCAATGCCGCCAATGTCGGATTGGAACTGCCCCCCATTCGCCTGCTGGTCTTCGGAAACCCCGCTCTCGGCACGCCGCTGATGCAGGAACGTCAAAGCATCGGTATTGATCTGCCGCAGAAAATGTTGGTGTACCAGAGCGCCGACGGCGAAGTGACCGTATCCTTCAACGATCCCTTTTTTCTGGCCGAGCGTCACGGTGTAAACGACGACTTGGCGGAGCTGACCACGATCCGGGAGGCGCTGACGGGTTTGGCCAGGAACGCGCTGAGGATCTAGGCAGGACAGGGGATCGTTTTGTACTGCCAGTCTGTTTGCCGCGGGGACGTAACTTCGTTACCTCCCGATATGAAGAAGAAAGCGGTAACGATATACGACATTGCCCAGCGGCTGAGCCTGAGCCCCTCCACCGTATCCCGGGGCCTACGCGGCGACGAACGCATCAACAAGAACACGCGGAAGCTAATCGACGCTACGGCAAAGCAACTCAACTACCACCCCAACCGCGTGGCAGCCGGCTTGAGGGGGGGATCTACCGGAACCATCGGCGTGATCGTCCCACGGATCGGCAGGACCTTCTTCGCCAACGCCATCAGTGGTATTGAACAGGTGGCGCGGTCGCGCGGGTGCCAGGTGATTATCACGCAGAGCAATGAGGAGCTGGAAACCGAAATCGAAAACGTGGCCGCACTGGCCGCGGCGCGCGTGGACGGGATTATCGCCAGCGTAACGGTCGAAACCCGGGAATTCCGTCACTTTCAGGACCTCCAGCAGCAGGCCTTTCCGCTGGTATTCTTTGACCGGGTGTGCCGGGATTTTCCCGCCCACCGCGTGGTCCTCGACGATTATGCCTCCTCCCGCAGCGCCGTGGAGCACCTCCTGGAGAGCGGGGCGCAGCGGGTGGCCCATCTCGGCGGATCGGAACGCCTTGACCTCTATCGCAACCGCGCCCGCGGCTACCGGGATGCGCTCGCGGCCGCTGGACTGACCGTGGTAGACGAACTGATCGCCTTTTACGCGGTCACGGAAGAGCGGGGCTACGAGGAGACCCGGCGACTGTTCGAACTGCCACAACCTCCCGATGCCATTTTCGCCGCCTCCGATTACGGGGCACTGGGTGTAATGACCTACTGCAGAGCGCACGGTATCCGGGTACCGGAAGACCTACTGATCGTCAGTTTTGCAAACGAACCCTTCACCCGGATCATCCAGCCGGCCCTCAGTAGCGTGGAGCAATTCAGCGAGCGCATGGGCGTGGCGGCCGCCGAACTGCTGTTCCGGCAGATCGACAATGACGGTCCCGCCGGGGAATTCGAGGAGATTGTACTGCCCGGTGAGTTACAGGTACGCGAATCATCGCGGCCGGCCTGAAGGATCACTCGAACAAACTGTACCCGTGGTGACCTATACTATTGAAACCCAGCAGGAACCAACCTAAATGAGTACTAACGGAAGCTGATTTTCGTCCGCTTACGTCCTTCGCTGGATTGACGCAGACAAGAACTACTGTTATTTTAACCCGGAATTACTCACCGGATATTAAAAAGCCCCGCGCCGGTTAACCGGCGCGGGGCTTTCATTTTGGCTACGCAAGCCGGGTGATTAGTTAAGGGTATACTCCAGGGTGATGTTGGTGTCAAGCACCTTGGAGATCGGGCAATTCACCTTCGCGTCGTTGATGATCTTGTCAAACTCATCCTTTTCGATTCCGTCCACCTTGGCCTTCACGGTGAGGTGGCTCTCCACGATGGTCTGGTTCTGGAAGTCGACGGCGCAGTCGGTGTGCAGCTCATTCGGTGTGTAACCGGCTTCTCCCAGCTTGGCACTGAGCGCCATGGTAAAGCAGCCCGCGTGGGCGGCGGCGATCAGTTCCTCGGGGTTGGTGCCCTTGCCGTTCTCGAAGCGGCTATTGTAGGAATAGGCCGTCTTTTCAAGGACGGTGCTTTTGGTGGTCAGGTTGCCGGAGCCTTCCTTTACGGAGCCCTGCCATACGGCGGTTGCGGTACGTTTCATAGTGGATTATTTACGGGCTGTTACGGGTTCGGACGGCCTTTTGTTCGTAGCCTTTACCTTAACGCCCATGAAGATTGCAGTTGTCACCGGAGCTAATCGCGGCCTGGGGAAAGAAGTAGCCCGCCAGCTGGGCCGGGAAGGATACCGGGTCATCCTCACCAGCCGCTCGGAAGCGGGGCGGCAAGTGGCGGAGGAATACCGCGCCGCGGGCCTGGATGTCCACTTTCACCAGTTGGACGTAGCCGACGGCCAGAGCGTGGCCAAACTGTCCGACTTCCTCCGGGAAGAGTTCGGGACCATCCACCTACTCGTCAATAACGCCGGTATTCATTACGATACCTACCAGAATACCCTAACCGCCGATCTGGAAATCGCCGAAGAAGCCTTCCGGGTAAATACCCTGGGGCCCTGGCGGTTAGTGAAGGCGCTGTACCCACTGCTGGCCCGCGATGGAAGCGGCCGCATCGTGAACGTATCCAGCTCCTCCGGGTCCTTTGTGGAATCCTGGCC
>JBGTHX010000061.1:0-7132 GCA_041746055.1 Lewinella sp.
GCGAAGCTTCTTCTCCTCCTTTTCGGTCTTGGTGATGATGCTCTTGAGCTCTTCCTGCTTTACTTCGAGCAGCTTCAGCTTGGCATCACGGCGCTCCTTGGTGGCGTCGAGGGTTACGACGCGGCCTTCGAGGTCTTCGGAGGCGGTTTTGGCCTTCTTCTGGCTGAGCTGGATCTCGAGCCGCTGCATTTCGGTCTCCTTCATGAGGGCCTCGTACTCGCGGTTGTTCTTGACGTTGTTCATCTGCTCTTCGTAGCGGCTGATGAGCATATCCGACTCGTTCATGTTGGCGTCGTGGCGGCTGATCTCGGTGCGGAGCTCGTCGACGATGCCTTCGGTGCGGTTGATGCGGGTTTCGAGGCCGGCGATCTCGTCTTCCAGGTCACTCACTTCCATGGGGAGTTCACCCTTGAGGATCTCGATCTCGTCGATCTGGGAGTCAATGAGTTGCAGGCGATAGAGTTCGCGCATTTTTTCTTCGACCGTCAGTTCGGTGGGGGCAGCAGCAGCCATGCAGAAAAGCTTTATTGATGTTAGAGGGTTCCCTATCCTACGTAATAGCGCACCGGATTGGTATTTCGCTCCGTGGAAAGGACCGCAAAGGTAGTGAATTCTTTAGTTAACAACTCCGCAAGTAATTGAGTTGTAAACTGTTCGCTTTCGTAGTGTCCTATGTCGCAGATGACCAGGTCCCCGTCGGCATCAAAGAACTCGTGGTACTTGTAGTCGGCGGTTACGAAAACCTGGGCTCCGGCCGCCTTGGCGTCGTCCAGCAGAAAGCCGCCGGCCCCGCCCGCCACCGCTACGGTGGAGACCTCACGGCCCGTGAGCGGGGTGTGGCGCACGACCATGACCTGCATCCGGTCGCGGAGCAGGGCCAGGAAGGCCGCTTCGGATAAGGGCGCAGGCAGTTCGCCGACCATGCCGGAGCCGATCTTCCCCTCCTCGTCCTTTGCCCGCAGCAGCCGCTGCTCCCGCAGTCCGAGCCGCGTGGCGATGCGCTGGTTGACGCCATTTTCCCGGACGTTGTCCAGGTTTGTGTGGATGGCATACAGGGCTACCCCCAGTCGTATGGCCTTGATGACGGTGCGTTCGACGTAATTGGCCCCGTTGAGCCGTTTCAGTCCGCGAAATACGATCGGGTGGTGGGCCACTACGACGTTGCACCCGCGCGTCGCCGCCTCCTCCACGATCTCCTCGGTGCAGTCGAGGCTGGTGAGGATGCCGGTCACCTCGGTAGCCGGGTCACCTACGATGAGCCCCGCGTTGTCGTAACCTTCCTGCAGGTGGGCAGGCGCAATGGTCTCGAGGTAGGCAGTGACTTGGCTGATGGTGGGCATGGGGGGGGGCGGGTTCCTGTGTGGCTGATGCGGTGTCGGGTGTCGGGTTTCGGATTCTCGGGGGGTTGATGCGAGTGTCGGGTGTCGGGTGTCGGGTTCTCGGGGGGCTGATGCGGTGTCGGGTTTCGGGTTTCTAGCTGGCTTCCTGCAGTTTATTGATGATGCCGGTGGTGCTTTGTCCGGAGACGAAGGGGAGCACGACCACGTCACCGCCCCACCCTCTTACTTCGGGTGCGCCGACGATGCCGGCCTCGGTATAGTCTCCACCCTTGACGAGCACGTCGGGCCGCAGGGCTTTAATGAGTTCCAGGGGGGTGTCTTCCTCAAAGGCGATGACGCCGTCCACAAAGAAGAGGCTGGCCAGCAACTGAAGGCGGGCCTCCAGGGGCATGACGGGGCGGCTGTTGCCCTTTAGCCGGCGCACGCTCTCGTCGCTGTTGACACCGACAATGAGGCGCAGGCCCAGTCCGGCGGCCTGGGCCAGGTAGGTCATGTGACCGGAGTGCACCAGGTCGAAGACCCCGTTCGTGAATACGGTCGGCTGGCTCACCGTGCGCCAGCCGCAGCGGCGGCGACTGAGCTCGGTGAGGGGAAGGATCTTGTCGTAGACCAGTTCGAGAGAAGTCATGGGCGAATATTCGCTGGCGAATTGATGATATCCCGTCAAGCTACAAGGAATCCGCCATTCCACCGCTTTCTGGCTGGGAATCGTATAACTCCGAAAAACGTGATTCACCAAGTAGCTGACCAGCAGGCTGCTACACCCGGGCGCCCGCCCGGTACCTCAACCAGGCATTGTAAATAAGGCGGAAGGGCATTACCCCCGCCGCGACGATGGCCCAGACGCCAAAGAAGCGGTATTCCGCATGCATGTAGGTGTCTATCGTCCGCCCCATTTCCGACTCCAGCCCGCGGACGAGGACGTCCGGCCCCCGCTCGTCGAAATAAATGATGAAGGCATTAAAGGCCTGCACCATGTAGAAGATGAGGGGGATGAGCAGGAAGGCCACCGCCGCCTGCGCCACGAGCCGGTCACGTAGCCAGCTGACGTGGAGCAGGAAGAGGTAGCGGGTGACGGTGATGGCCACCACCACGTAGAGGAAGTTGGGCAGGAAGAAGGGAAAATCGGGCACCGTGCTGTAGATGGGCAGCACGACCATACTGGCCAGCACAAGGGCGAAGGCCCACCAGCTCAGCTCGAAGATCGCCGTGATTTTAGCCCTACTGCTTTCCAAAATGATCGCGGATCTTTTCAAAGAGCTCCACGCCGATGTTGTCCTGGGCCTCTTCGGTGGCAGCGCCGATATGGGGGGAAACGCTGACCGCGGGGTGCTCCAGCAGGTCGCGGCGGGGCTTGGGCTCACCGACGAAGACGTCGAGGGCGGCTCCGGCGATCTTGCCGCTATTGAGGGCGTCCAGCAGGGCATCCTCGTTGATGACGCCGCCGCGGCTGGTGTTGGCGATGATGACGCCGTCCTTCATGCCGGCGATCTCCTCGGCTCCGATGAGGTCACCGCCGGGAACGTGGATGGTGATGTAATCAGCCTGGCTGAGGGCTTCCTGGAGGGGCACGGTTTCCAGTTCGAAGTCGATGCTGCGGCCGTCGGCGAAGTCTAGCTTGACGGTGTCCTTATCCTTATAGAGGTCTACCGGCAGGACCTTCATGCCCATGCCGAGTCCGAGGCGGGCGGCGGCGATGCCGATGCGGCCGAAGCCGATGACGGCCAGGGTGCGGCCCCGCAGCTGCCGGCCCTCGGCGTAGTCTTTTTTGAGTTGGTTGAAGTCGCCGGAGGCCTGCGTCAGCTCCCGGTTGGAGCGGTTGAGGAACCGGCTCAGGGCAAAGAAGTGGCCGAATACCAGTTCGGCCACGGCTTCGCTGGAGGCCGCGGGGGTATTATAGGTGGGGATGCCCATGCTCTCGGCGTACTCGTAGTCGATATTGTCTATGCCCACGCCGCCGCGCAGGATGGCCTTGAGGTTGGGGCTGGCATCGATCAGCTACTTGCGCACCTTGGTGGCGCTGCGGACGATTATGGCGTCGTAGTCGTTGAGCTTGGTCATCAGTTCATCCTGAGGGACCTTCTGGGTTACGACTTCGAAGCCGGCCGCTTCGAGGAGATCTTTTCCGTTGTCGGCGATGCCGTCGTTGGCGAGAATGCGGATCATAGGTTGGTTAATTTGCTGCGAAGATATAAGGTATCAGTGGTTGGGTTGTTTGGCAGGCGGGCGATCGGTGATTGAGAGGATGAGTGATAGGCGGGTGGGATAGTGGCGGCTCTCCAGCTCCGGCCCCGGCCCTCGGGGACACATTGCCGCCAGGGGCCGCGAGCTGGAGCTCACGAGCCGCCAAGCGACCGAAGGTCGCCATCCGTGAAAATCCGTGAAGCAGATCCGTGTCATCAGTGGTAAACCAACCCTCGCGAAGCGAGCCCCAAACCGACTCCCGAAACCTGTATCTTTACCACATGGTAATCGATATCGTCTGCCTGATCTTTCTCGCCTACGGATTCTGGGTCGGCTACAGCCGGGGCATCATCTCCACGGTACTGAGCCTGGTCAGCTACGTGTTCGGCGTACTGGCCGCCATGAAGTTCGGGCCCATCGCCGCGGACATGCTCTTCGAGGCCTTCCCGGCCGTCACCAGCGCGGGGGCCTTCATCCTGGGGGTCGTGCTGCTGTTCTTCCTCACCCTCGTGCTTTTCCGCATCCTGGCCCGCGGACTCACCGGCGTGATGGAATCCGTCAACATCAACTTCATCAACCAGGTGCTCGGCGGCCTGCTCTCCGGCCTGTTTTTCACCTTCATCTTTTCGGGACTGGTGTACTTCGGGGACCGCAGCCACATCATCAGCGACGAGGTGCGGGCCGACAGCGTCACCTACCCCGTGCTGGCCAAACTGCCCGACCTGGTGATCGACAATGCCAAGGCCATCTTCCCCATCTTCTACGATTTCTACGAGCAGGCGGTGGACGCCATGGACCGCCTCCGCGACGGGGTAGATAAACGGGAATCGGACAATATTTTCGACCTGGAGTAAGGGTCCCGGTTTATCCGACCGGCCGTCGATCCACGTGCATCAGCCGCCAGACCATTTCCTTCAGTAGTTCGGCTTCGCCGCGGCCCGCCAGGTTGCTGCCGACGCCTTTACTCTTCAGGTCGTACTCCCGCAGTAGGGCGAAGACGGTGCACATCCCGTCGTCGTCGTAGTTCCTGGCCGTGCGCTCGTAGTCGGCCAGAAAGAAATCGAAGCGCAGGCCCAGCGTCTGCATGATGGACTGTCGGCTCTCGCGCTTGCGGTGGAGCTCTTTGAGCAGGAACACCTTGCTGAAGTAGTTGTACAGGCTGCCGGTCACCATGGGCAGCGGGGCGGCCTTGGGATTGCCCCGGAAGTAGTTGAGGATGCGGGCCGCCTTGAGGGCGTCGCGGTGGCCGATGGCCCGCTGCAGTTCGAAAACGTTGTAGTCCTTGCTCACGCCCACCTGGTCCTCCACGATGCGGGTCGTGATCTCGGTGCCCTTCGGGAGGTTGAGCATCAGCTTGTCGAGCTCGTTGGTGATCTTGCCCAGACTGGTGCCCAGGAATTCGGCCAGCAGATTGCCGGCTTCGGGCTCGATCTGGTACTTGCGGTCGCGGAGGTAGCCGGTGATCCAGGCGGGGACCTTGTTGTCGTACAGCGCCTTGGATTCGAAGATGACCCCGTTCTGCTTGATGGCCTTCGTAATGGCCAGGTTGCCGTTGAGTTTCTTGTGTTTGTGGCTGATCACCAGTACGGTGGTGGGTGCGGGCTTGGATACGTAATTGGCCAGATCCTTCAGGTCGCGCATATCCTGGGCCTCGCGCAGCAGGATGAGCTGCCGCTCGGCCATCATGGGGAAGCGGCGGGCGGCGTCCACCACCTGCAGGTGCTCGGTATCCTTGCCGTAGAGGATGGTCTGGTTGAAGGCCCGTTCGTGTTCGGCGAGGGCATTCTCTTCCAGGGCCTCCTCCAGCTGGTCGATGAAGTAGGGCTCCTCGCCGTGGAGGAGGTAGACCGGCGCGAAGTCTTTGGCCTTGATCGATTTCAGCAGCGCGGAGTAGTCCAAATTTGATTTACCATTTACGAAGTACCGAGTCCTATGTACCGTTTGGGGGGATGCTCGCTTACGCTCGTGCTCCCGCCGCCGGTGTCCGCAAACATCGGGAATCGTGGATGGCTTTCCGCATTTCTTTGCACCCGCGGTCCCGCCCGAGTGGATGAAATTGTAAATGGTACATTGTAATTTGTAAATGGTAAATCCCCCAACTCCCGCCCTCGAACTCCGCAACCTCCAGAAAAGCTACTCGGGCAAGGCCGTCCTGCACGGGCTCGACCTCACCGTGGCGCCCGGACAGATCGTCGGCTACATCGGGCCGAACGGGGCGGGCAAGACCACTACCCTGCGCATTCTGGGCGGACTGGACCAACAGTTCGGCGGCGAAGCGCGGGTGCTGGGGATCGACGTGAAGCAGGATCCCCTGGCCGTAAAGCGGAGGATCGGCTACCTCCCCGAGACCGGCGACCTCTACGAGGTGCTCACCCCGGCGGAATTCTACCACCTGGTCGGCAGCCTGCACGGGATGGAGGAGGCCGCCATCGACGAACGTACCGCCCGGCTGCACGCCTACCTGGCCCTGGAGTGCCGGCCCGGACAGCGCATCGATACCTTCAGCAAGGGCATGCGGCAGAAGGTGCTGCTGACCAGCGTACTGCTCCACGACCCAGACCTGATCTTTCTCGATGAGCCGCTCAACGGATTGGATGCCAATAGCGTGATCCGGGTGAAGGACCTGCTGCGGCAGCTGGCCGACCGCGGCAAAACGATCTTCTACAGCAGCCACATCATGGACGTGGTCGAGCGCATCAGCGACCGCATCATCCTGCTCAATCACGGGCGCATCGCCGCCAATGGCACCTTCCAGGAACTCAACCGGCAGGCCCACCAGGGCAACCTGGAGGAACTCTTTGCCCAGCTGACCGGCGGAAGGAGCGGCGGCACCTTCAAGCTGTCGGACGATGAATAGGCTCTTCGTCTGGCTCGCCGGCGCGCTGGCCCCGCAGTGGCGGCGACTGGGGGCCGATCCCCGGGCCCTGCAACTGATCCTGGACACCAAGTTGCGGATCAGCGACCGCAGCGTGAAGTACCTCAACGGGCAGCGGCAGGCCGGCAGCAACTACGCCTGGGTGATCTACCTGTTCCTGGCTTGCCTGGGGCTGGCTTTCGCCGCAGGTTACTTCTTTCTGGACGACAAGGCTACCGCCGTCGGCCTGGTGTTTACGGTAACCATGGTCTACCTGGGCTTCATGCTGGTGACCGAGATGAGCGAGAACATGTTCGACCTGCGCGACGTGAACCTGCTGCTGAGCCGGCCGGTGTCGGACGTTACCTTCAGTCTGTCGCGGGCCCTGCACGTGCTCACCTTCGCGACCAAGTTTGCCCTCCCCATGCTGCTGCCGCTATTCGTGGCGCTCCTCTTTTTGGCCTCTCCCCTGCTCGCCGGCTTGTACGCGCTATTGTGTGCCATGACGGTGGTCCTCACGGTATCCGGCACGCTGAGCATCTACCTGTCCCTCCTGCGCCGGGTACCGCCGCACCGGGTGTCCCGGGTGCTCAGCTACGCCCAGATCGGAATGACCGTGCTGTTCCTGCTGGCCTACCAGATCCCGAACCTCCTCAACCTCTCGGAGGTGGCAGTCCACCAGTTCGTACTGGCGGGCACCTGGTGGGGCTTCCTGTGGCCGGGGCTGTGGCTGGGCGGGCTGTGGGACGTGGCC
>JBGTHX010000062.1:0-3569 GCA_041746055.1 Lewinella sp.
CCCGCGGCCAGCGGCGCGATCATCACCGAGCTGACGCCGGGAGGACCTGGAGAGCGGGCGGGACTCCGGGTGGGAGACGTCATGACGGCCATCAACGGGGTAGCGATCAATTCCCGCCCCGAGATGCAGGAACAACTCAGCCGCTACCGGCCCGGACATCGGATACTCGTCACCTTCGTGCGCAGGGGTCGGAGCCGCGACCTGGCCATCCTGCTGCGCGACAAGGCTAACCGTCCCGGCCAGCTGGTGAGCGACCGCTCCGATGACCAGCTGCACCTGCTGGGCTTCGAGCTTCGTGACCTCGGCGCGGACGAGCTGCTGCAGTTTCCAGCCGGAGGAGTGCGGGTGGTATCGATCTTCCGCCACAGCCCCATCGCGGCCACCCAGATGGCGACGGGCTTCACCATCACGTCACTGAACGGCGAACCGGTAGGGGATCTGTCGGCCCTGCTCCGCCGGTTACCGTCCGAAGAGGGCACCCTGCTATTCGGCGGCCGCTACCCCGGTCACGGGGAAGAATACTACTACCAGCCGGACTAAGCCATCCGCCCGGTTTATCTTCGTCCGGCGTAATCCCCGAAGCCATGCCCAACGTTTCCCACCGCTCCCTGACCGTACCCCTGTCCCCTTTCCGGAAGCTCATTCCGCTGGCCGATCGGGCGCGGGCCGCCGGCAAGCACATCTACCACCTGAACATCGGGCAGCCCGACATCCCCACCCACCCGGTGGCGGTGGAGAAATTCCGCAAGCTGCCGTGGGAGATCCTCGACTACAGCCCCAGCAACGGTATTCAGTCGTACCGGGAAGCGCTGCGGTCCTACTACGACCGCTTCGGCGTCTCCCTCGATGCCGAGGAGATCATGGTGACCACGGGCGGATCGGAGGCGATCCTCTTCTTCATGCTGGCGTGCCTCGATCCCGGGGACGAGATCATCATCCCGGAGCCCTTTTACGCCAACTACAATGGCTACGCCCATATCGCCGACGTGCGGGTGGTCGCGATCACCTGCGATATCGAGGACGGATTCAGCATCCCCACCGCCGAAGCCTTCGCACGCAAGATCACGCCGCGCACCAAGGCCATCGTGATCACCAACCCCAACAATCCGACCGGAGCCTGCTACTCCCGCGAGGAGCTCGACCGGCTCTCGGCCATCGTGCGGAAGCATGACCTGTTCCTGTGCGTGGACGAAGTCTACCGGGAGTTCAGCTACGATAGTCCGCTGCAGTCGATCCTGCAACTGCCCGGGCTCGAGGATCATGCCTTGGTGATCGATTCGGTCTCCAAGCGCTACAGCGCTACGGGGGCACGGGTCGGGGCGCTGGTTTGCCGCAATCTGGCCGTACGTGAAGCGGTGGATCGCTTCGCCAAACTGCGGCTGAGCCCTCCCGGCTTAGGACAGCGCCTCAGTGAAGTGATGCTGGAGGACGACGGCCCCTACCTGCAGGGGGTCAAGGAAGATTACCAGCATCGCCGGGATATCGTGTACGAGCGCCTGCGCGCGATGCCGGGGGTATTTGTCTACAAGCCCGGGGGAGCCTTCTACTGCTTCGCCCGCTTCCCGATCTCCGACAGTGAGGACTTTTGCCGATGGCTATTGGAGGACTTTTCCCACGAGGGGGCGACGGTGATGCTGAGTCCGGGGCCGGGCTTCTACGCGACGCCGGGACTCGGTGCCGATGAGTGCCGCATCGCGTACGTGCTCAACGTAGATGATCTGGGGCGGGCCATGAACTGCCTCGCCGCCGCGCTCGAGGTGTACCCCGGCCGGACCACCGCCGAAACGGAGGTCGGCGTGGCTAATCGGGCTGTTTGATCCGGGCGGCTACGGAGGTCAACAACACTTCCTCTACCCACAGCCGGTACTGCTTCCCGCTGGGGTGGAGGCCATCACCGGCCACTAGATCCGGCTCCTTCAGGCCCCGCTCCGAAATCTCGGTGATGGAGTAAAAGGGGATGTTATACCGGCCGCTGATCTCGCGGGCCGCGTCGTTGAACTCCTTGAGTTCCCGCGTGACGCTGGGATCGCCATTGCCGAAGGGGGTGTAGGCATAGTCGGGTATGGACACCACGAACACATTGGAGGTGTCACCGCGCCCGTACCGGATGGCATCCTTCAGGAGGGCCTCAAACCGACCGCGGTAGCCGTCGACGGAAAAGCCCTGGTACTGGTCGTTGACGCCGATGAGCAGGCTCACCAGATCGAAGTCCTCGCCGGGCTCGGCCGCCTCAAGGGCATTAGACAGGTTGTCGGTGCGCCAGCCCGTGCGGGCCACGATCTCCAGGGGTTCCACCGCCACGGAATGATTCACCAGCAACTGGGCGGCGAGTTGATTCGGCCAGCGTTGGTCGGAGGGAACGCTTTCGCCGATGGTGTAACTATCGCCCAATGCCAGGTAGGAGATGGTGGTGTCGGCGGGGCCGGCAGGCACGATCGGGGGAGTTCCGTCGGAATCCATAATGGTATAGGAATCTTTTTGGCAGCCGGTCAGCAGTACGAGCAGTAGGAGGAGTGGGTAGGTCAGGCGCATACCCTCAGATACGTACCCCGTGGAGGCGTGGTTTGTCAGCCTAGGTATAGCGGTACGCTTTGACGGTATTCACGAACGTCTTCACGCCGTCGAGGGGGGTATCGGGATAGACCCCGTGACCCAGGTTGGCGATGTGGCCACGGCCGAAGCGGTCGAGCATACGGCGGGTGGCGGTTTCTATCTGGTCCGGCGGGGCGTACAACTGGGTGGGATCCATGTTGCCCTGGAGCACCTGCCCCTGCACCTGCGTCCGCGCCACTTCCGGCTCCGCGATCCAGTCGAGCTGGATCACCTGGCAGGAGAGCTGGCCGATGTCGGGGAGAGCATGACGGGCGTCCTTGGCAAACACGGTAACCGGAGTGCCTTCCAGTTCGCGGCAGATGTAGTCGATGTAGCGGAGGGAAAATTCCCGGTAGTGATCGGGAGGCAGTACGCCGGCCCAGCTGTCGAAGATCTGGATCAGATCGGCGCCGTGCCGGGTCTTTTCCTTGAGGTAGGCGGCGGTGGCGATGGCGATCTTTTCGAGCAGCCGGTGGCTCAGGGCGGGATTCTGGTACAGCATGCGGCGGGCCTTACTGAAGGTCTTGCTGCCGCCGCCCTCGATCATGTAGGCGAAAATGGTCCAGGGCGCACCGGCAAAGCCGATGAGCGGTACCCGGTTGTCGAGCTTGCGTTTGGTGGCGTCCAGGGCATCGTAGACGTAACGCAGGTGGCCGGGGGCCTCCTCGGCGGGGTTCAGGGCCTCGACGTCGGCCATCGACTGGATGACCTTCGGAAAGCGCGGACCGATCTTCTCCACCATGGTATAATCCAGCCCCAGCGCTTCCGGGATCACGAGGATATCGCTGAAGATGATGGCGGCGTCGACGCCCAGCTCATCGACCGGCTGCACCGTGACCTCGGCGGCCAGGTCGGGGGTGGAAACCAGTTCCTTGAAGCCGCTGAGGCTGGCGCGCAGGGCCCGGTACTGGGGAAGAATACGGCCGGCCTGCCGCATGAGCCACACCGGCGGGCGCTCCACGGATTCACCGCGGGCC
>JBGTHX010000063.1:0-4066 GCA_041746055.1 Lewinella sp.
ACGCGGGGGTGGTGTGGCGGGTGATCCAGAGCCTGCTGCTGCCCCTCCTACTGATCGTCGCCGTACTGGGAAGTATCCTGGCCGGCGTGGCCAGTCCGACCGAAGCGGCGGGGGTCGGGGCCGCGGGTGCCGTGGTCCTCACCTGGACGCAGGGGAAGCTCGACTGGGGCACCACCCGGGCCGTCTGCCGCGATACCACTCACCTGACCAGTATGGTCTTTATGATCCTGCTGGGAGCCACCACATTCTCCCTAGTCTTCCGGGAACTGGGGGGCGATCGTTTTCTCGTGGCACTCATCGAGCGCAGCGACCTGCCGGAATACCAGTTTCTGGCCTTGGTGATGGTAGTGGTGTTTCTGGCCGGCTTCTTTATCGACTTCATCGAGATCGTCTTCATCATCGTGCCCGTCGTGACGCCGGTATTCGTGGCCTACGGCACGGATCTGGTCTGGCTGGGAATCCTGCTCGGCATCAACCTGCAGACCAGCTTTCTCTCACCGCCCTTCGGATTTTCACTGTTCTACCTGAAGGGGGTGGCTCCGCCCGAGGTTACTACGGGCCATCTGTACCGGGGCATTGTGCCCTTCCTGCTCATCCAGGTGGTGCTATTGGCCGTGGTTGTTTTCTTCCCTGAGTGGCTCGGGGTACGGTAGGGAGGGAAGCAACTTTCCAGTGCCCTTCATGGGCTGATTGATTCCCAGGGGATGCCTTGGCGATTCCAGTAAGCCAAAATTTTGGCCTCGCCCAGGCGGTGCAGATCGCTGCGGGGCGGAGAAGCCACCTTATCTTCACCTTCCCAAAAAACAGCATTCCCACCCATGGCTACTACTACCGCTACATCCCCGCTTTCCGACCGCGTAACCTCGATGGAAGAGTCCGCCACCCTCCGCATGGCTGCACTCGGACGGGAGGTGATGGCCCAGGGCCACGACGTCATCAGCCTCAGTCTCGGAGAGCCGGATTTCGATACCCCCGAGCACATCAAGGACGCCGCGAAGCGTGCGCTGGACGCCGGAGATACGAAGTACACCCCGGTGCCCGGTACCGCACAGTTGAGGAAGGCCATTTCCGATAAATTTAAGCGGGAGAACGCGCTGGATTACGCCCCCTCCCAGATCGTGGTCAGCACCGGCGCCAAGCAAAGTATTGCCAACGTCTGCTACGCCATGCTGAACCCCGGCGACGAAGCCGTTATCCTAGGCCCGTTCTGGGTCAGCTACTCCGCCATGGTGGAGGTGGCCGGTGGCAAGCCGGTGATCGTCGGAGCCGGTATCGATCGCGACTACAAGGTGAACCCGGAGGAGATCGCCGCCGCCATTACCGACCGCACGAAGTTCATCCTCTTTTCTTCGCCCTGTAACCCCACGGGATCCGTATACACCGAGGACGAACTGGCCGCCATCAGCAAGATGCTGGCGGATTACCCCCACGTTTACGTGGTCTCGGACGAGATCTACGAGCACATCAACTTCATTGGCAAGCACGCCAGCATCGGTGTCTGTCCGGAGGTGAAGGACCGCACCATCACCGTCAACGGCTTTTCCAAGGGCTTTGCCATGACCGGCTGGCGTTTGGGCTACCTGGGAGCTCCCCTGGAGATCGCCGACGCCTGCAACAAGCTGCAGGGCCAGAGCACCAGCGGTGCGAACAGTATCGCCCAGGCCGCCGGCGCTCACGCCCTGAACAGCGACCTCGGTCCCACGATCGCCATGAAGGACGCCTTCGCCCGCCGTCGTGAGCTGATCATCGAAGGACTGGAAAAGATAGAGGGCCTCAAGGTTAACCGGCCGCAGGGTGCCTTCTACATCTTCCCCGACGTCAGTTCCTTCTTCGGCAAATCCGACGGGGAGACTAAGATCAAGGATGCCGATGACCTGGCGGAGTACCTGCTCGTCAACGCCCACGTTGCTACCGTTACCGGCGGCGCCTTCGGCGCCCCCGAGTGCCTCCGCATCAGCTACGCCGCCAGCGAGGAGCAACTGAAGGAGGCGGTCCGCCGTATCACCGAAGCGCTGGGTCGCCTGAAGTAGGGAGGATGTGGTAGCGAACTGATCATGCCCGGCGCGCCCGAAGGCTGCTGATCCGCTTAGTAGCCCTCCACGTCATCGTCCGGATTGCGGGGATCGGCGGCGGCCTGCAAAGTGCCGTCGGGTAAGACCTGCACCGCCTTGATCACCGCCATACTATTCACCTCCCGGAAGTGGTAGCCCATGGCCTGCAGGCTATCCAGCACCCCGTTTTCCAGCGCACCGGTCTCGTAGAGGACCTCGTCAGGCAGCCACTGGTGGTGAAAGCGGGGGGCATCGACGGCTTCGGGCAGCGTCATTCCGTATTCGGCGACGTTGAGGAAAGTTTGGAGTACGGCCGTGATGATGGTGGATCCTCCCGGTGCGCCGAGTACCATAAATAGCTCGCCGTCCTTCTCTACGATGGTGGGCGTCATGCTCGAAAGCATGCGTTTACCGGGCTGAATGGCATTGGCCTCCTTGCCGACCAGTCCGAACATGTTGGGTACGCCGGGCTTGGCGCTGAAGTCATCCATCTCGTTGTTCAGGAAGAACCCGCCCCCGTCGACCATCACCTTGCTGCCGAAGTTTCCATTCAGGGTGGTGGTGATGGATACCGCGTTACCCAGACTGTCGACGATGCTGATGTGGGTGGTCTCAAAGTTCTCTTTCATGACCACCTGACCGGCCGCGATCACCTCGCTGGTGCCGGCGGAATCCCAACGGAAATCAGACATCCGCGCCTTCAGGTAGTCATCGCTGAGGAGGCTGTCTACTGGTACGGGGTAGAAATCGGCGTCTCCCAGGTACTCGGCGCGATCGGCGTAGGCCCGGCGCATGGCCTCGGCGATCACCTGTACGGAACGGACTGATTGGAAGCCATACTCCGCCAGGGGGTAGGGCTCCAGCATCTCGACCATCTGGGCCAGGGCAATACCACCACTGCTGCTGGGGGGCATGGAGATCAGGCGGTAATTCTTGTACTCCTTGGTGATGGGCTCCTTCCACTTCGGCTCGTAGGCGCTCAGGTCCTCGCGGGTGATGAGGCCCCCGCCACTTTCCATCTCGGCCACGATGAGATCCGCCGTCTCACCGGTGTAGAATCCATCCCGCCCGGCGGCCTGAATCCGCCGGAGCGTCGCTGCCAGGTCCGGCTGCCGCACCTGCGTCCCCGCCACCATCGTGCTGTCGCTGAAGGGGGTCGACTCATTAAATTCCGCGAAGTCATCGTGGTAGCGCTTGATGCGACCGATTTCTGACTCGCTCAGCCGGTACCCGTCGCCGGCAAAGTCGATGGCGGGCTGCACCAGTTCCGACCAGGGCAAAGAGCCGTACCGCTCGTGCATGGCGGCGATACCGGCCACGGTACCCGGCACGCCCACGGCGAGGTGGCCCCGGGTGCTGAGACCGTCGGTGACGTTGCCGAGGGAATCGAGGTACATGTCACGACCCGCAGCGGCGGGGGCAATTTCGCGGTAGTCCAGGGTGATCGGATCCCCGTTGGCGGGCCGGTACACCAGGAATCCTCCACCTCCGATATTCCCGGCCCGGGGAAATACCACGGCCATGGCGAGCTGCATGGCCACCGCCGCGTCGATCGCGTTGCCGCCGCGCCGGAGGACTTCGAGCCCGGTGCGGGTGGCCAGGGGATGGGGACCCGCAATGGCAGCCGTGGGATAGGCGGCGGTCTTCTGGGCTTCGTAGTCTACCCGGGGTTCTTCACGGCAGCCCGCCAGCAGGAGAAAGGCCAGGAGAAGGCACGGAAGCGTGTGTTTCATGATGTGGTCTTTGCGGCAAGGTAAGGCAAGCTACCGCTGGATGATTTTCGGATTGCCGAATTTCGTCGCACCTTCGCCGGGCCCAAGCCAGTCTCATGCAAACCACCAACCACCTCCTGCTCGTGCGCCCCGCCAACTTCGCGCGCGGCAGCGAAACCGTCGCCGACAATTCCTTCCAGGAGGCCGTCGAGGATGAAAGCTACGCCGCCATTAACCGGCGCGCCGTAGCGGAATTCGATACCTTCGTAAGCCGGCTCCGCGCTGCCGGCGTGACCACCCACG
>JBGTHX010000064.1:0-5344 GCA_041746055.1 Lewinella sp.
GTCGACGATATCGGCGCGGTTGCCCAGCGGGACGAAAACCTGGTATTCTACTCCAATGTTGAAGCGCTCGCTCAGCCGGAAGTTGATACCGGTACCGAACGCGGCGTGGGTCTGGAAAGACCGGTCTACGGTACCGTTACGGCCCTCCTCGAAGGGGGTGTCCTCGATCTGGTACTCGGTCTTCCACCAGTTACCACCGGCGCCGGCCATCATGAACAGGTTGATGTTGCGGATGTCACCCTTAAAGGTGAAGTTGTTGAGGGTGACCACGCCGTAGCCCGTGCCGCTGGTCCAGTCGGTCTCGTGGCGGCGGTTGTTGCTGTTGTTGCCGGTCTCGAGGTCGCCCTTGCTCTTGGCGTAAAGGCCGTCGATGCGCAGGGAGAACAGGTGATCGAGGGCTTTGCGTACGTGCACGCCCCCGCCGTAGCCGAATTTGGAATCGACGTCGCCGGATAGCCAGGCGTAGTAGGGGGAAATACCTACCTCCAGCATGGATGGTTGGTCACGCTTGTTGAGGGGCGACTCGGCGGTAAGCCCCTGGGTGGTGACGGGTTCTTCCTCTCCGGTCGGCGGAACCGGGGTGCCCTGGGCGTTAACAAGTCCCCCGCAAAAGAGCAGTAGGGCGGCCAGGCAAATGGTGTTACGTAACATATCGGAAAGTCTTGCTGGTTGAGTAAGTATGGGTTTTTGCATGTTTGTGAGTATATCGGCCAAAGGTAGCAGTTGTTTAGAATAAGCAAAGCCTTTCTTTACCTTTGGGCCGCTTCGCATATGTACACCCACTGGTTATCCCCTTCCCGAGTCCCTTTAGCCTCCCGGCCGTCCCACACGATCGGCACCCGCCTGTCAGCCGCCCCCGCCGCACCGGCATCGGTAGCCTTGATAGGCCTCCACCCCGCCGCTGCCGACGGCATCCGCGAACACCTTTTCGATCTCTCGTGGGATTTCGATGCGCTCCGGCTGGCGGATCTCGGCAACCTCAGAAACCGGTCGGTAGACTTCACCATTCCCCTGCTGCGCGAACTCTACGCCTCCGGGATACTGCCCGTCCTCGTGGGAGGAGACGACCGGCAGCTGGCGGCCCAGTACCTCGCCTTCGCGGAACTGAACCGACAGATAGGACTTTGCGTGGTGGACAGCGGGATCCGGCTGAATGACGGACGGTCCCTCGACCGGGCCGTGCACCGCGAACACTCGCCCGCCTTTCACCTGGCCCACATCGGTTCCCAGCGGCAGCTGGTCGATCCGGATCTGGACGGGCTATTCCTGAAGCGGCACTTCGAGCGCTTTACCCTCGGACAAAGCCGCGGGGAATTGTCTGAACTGGAGCCCGCCATCCGTGACGCCGACGTCTTCGCGCTCCATCTCGGTTCCCTGCTCTCCGGGGAAGCTCCCGCCCAGGAGGGCTGCCATCCCTCGGGATTCTCCCTCCAGGAGGCCGGACAGCTCACCTACTACGCCGGTAACAGCGACCGGGTATCTTCCTTTGGGATCTATGGCTACGCGCCGCAGGACTGCACTGCCCGGGAACAACGCCTGACGCAGGCCGCGGAAGCCCAGCTCATTTGGTACTTTCTACACGGAGTAAGCCGGCGCAGCGGGGATTTCCCGGTCTCCACCGACGGCCTCCTCGAATACGTCGTAGACAGCAAGCTGACCGACCGTCTCACCTTCTGGCGTTCCTCCCGCAGTAACCGCTGGTGGGTGGAGATCCCGGTGGCCCGGCTTCCCGACGGGGAGGCCCGCAACCGGTTGGTCGCCTGCAGCTACGGTGACTACCTGCAGGTGAGCCGCGATGGCAACCTCCCCGAACGGATCCATCTGGCCTTTTCCCGGTACTGAACTGGGAGAAACCCTCCCTAACCTATATCTTGCGGGTGCTTTACGGTTTTGAAGAGGTCTAACAGGTTAATAAGGATAATGTAACACTCTTTTGCCCCTGAATCAGTCTCCCAAATGGGGCCGATCGAGGGCCAATAGGTAATCCTCCCCCAATAGCCGAATAGAACGAAGGCGGGTCTCCCACCCGTCGTCATGACCGTGAGTGTTGACGTTGGATTTTTTACTGCACACACTGAATGACACACCTATCCCGGGTAGCGGCTCTGCCCCTGCTCCTCTTGCTTTGCCTGGGCGCCCAACCACTTTGGTCCCAATATACCTGCGGTGATGAGGATCCCTTCCTGGTTCCCCCCTCCCGGACCTACTGCGCCGATTCCACGGGCGTAGCATACATCTCGTTTACCCTGCGCAACTTTGGTGAACCGGGCAACTATACCGTTACTTTCCCGGATGGCGTCGATAGCACCTATTCGGGTATCGTGGAGTCGGTGCGGGTCAACCACCCCCTCCCGTTCACCTGTCTCAAACCTCCCGGCCGCCCCCGCCTGCCATCGCCCCAGGAACCCTATTTCGGGTACGCCGGCGCGCTGAGTATCACCCGTACCGATTGCGTGGATGAGAACGGTGACTCCCAGCGGGGCAGTTTTGATTTCAACGTCATCGCCAATCCGCTAAACGAGTTACTGATCGAAGACGAGCTCTGTGAAACCCTGCCCTTCACCACGGACTTCGCCGTTGACGTCTGCCGGGAGTACCTGGCCCACGAGTTCCTCTGGTATCTGGACGGTGAATACATCGGTAGCAGTACGGAGCCCGTGCTCGAGGATTACGTGGTCACCCGGGCGGGCGACTACCAGCTACGGGTGGAGGCCGTGGTCGGCAAGGAAGGGTGTGGTCCCTTCGTCACGCAAAAGCAGTTCACCGTGAACGAGGCGCCGATCCTCGACGTAGCCTTTCAGGTCGACAGCAGTGCCCTGTGCGCACCGCGGATCACTATTGCGACGGCTACCTCTGCCCGTAATGTCTCCACTTTCCACTGGAGCAGTCCTTCCGCCCAGGTGAGCTTCTCCAGTGTTTCCGACCCTTCCCCAGTCATTACCGTATTAAACGGTAGTGACGCGGAGCACGTGATCACCCTTACGGCCGAGAGCGAATTCTGCGGAAGCGTGAGCGAAACCTTCACCTTCACCACCTACAAAGATCCGGAAATCCTGATCTCGGAGCCCCTCACCGCCTGCGCCGGAGCGACCATCGAACTTTGCCAGACGCGGGTTGAAATGCCGGACCTAACTTCCGTACAGTGGAGCAGCGCCGACGCCGGCGTGACGATCGCCGAGGCCTTAACCGCCTGTCCCCGCATCGCGTTTACCGCCCCGGGGCCCCACACGCTACTGGCCGTGGGTACCGACCTGTGCGGAAGGGCGTTCCGGCAGCCCGTTCCCGTGCACGTTCGCGACAGCCGTCCGTTGACGATCGACGTCAGGGGCGTGGATACGCTGTGCAACAAGGAGCCGGGGATCGATCTGCTCACGTACATCAGTCCTTCGTCGAACGTCGCCTCGGTGAGCGGGCCCGGCGTGACGGGCACTTTTTTCTACCCCGCAGGACTGGGTGGACCGGTGGCGCTGGAAGTGGCGCATAGCTGTGGCAACCTGTATCCGGTCGACCTCTTCGTACGGGAGGCCGGCACTTTTGCAGGCGGTCATCCGGTGGTGTGCCGGGGAGAAAGTCTGCTGCTCACCGATCTGCAGCCGGGCACCTACAGTGGTCCGGGAGTGACCGATAACCGGTTTAATGCGGGCGAGGTCGCCGCGGGCAAGTACCCCATCACTTTCGTGAGCGAAGACTTCTGTGGCGGCACGGGGGTATTCACCCTCACCGTAGTCGATCCTCCGGTAGCGGACTTCGTCATTACCTCACCCCTCTGTGCGGGCGGGGACGCAGGTGCCGTATACTCCGTGGAAGCCGGGGTTCAGGTAGAGAACCGTTCTGGTGCCGGGGTAGTCTGCTACTCCGTACTGGAGACCGGACAGTCCGTCTGCGGCAGCGACACGGCCACCTTCACGTTTACCGCCGCCGGGGAGTACACCTTACAGCAGGTGGTGAAAGTGGAGGGAAGCCGGTGTACCGATACCCTGCACCAGCAGATCACCTTGCGAGCCGCCTTCCAGCCGACCTTTACGCTGGACCTTACGGATGACGGTTGTGATTCGGTCACGGTCCGCGGCAGTTCGATGGGCGTACCGCCCGGGATGGTACCGCGCTGGGGCTTCACCACCGGCGCGGTGATCGACTCCGTAGTCACCGCGTTCCGCGTAGCGCGCCCCTACGGTCCGGACGGCATCCAGGCAGTAGTGAGTGTAGATAATGCCTGCTTCAGCTACACCGACACGGTGGTCGTGGACCTGCCCCGCCGGTTTCAGGTCGTACTAGGCATCCTCAACGACAATCGCACGATTTGCTCCGGGGATACAGCCTACCTGATCGATAATTCGATCGGGGCCGGCGACCTCACCTTCACCGGTCCTTACGGACGTACCCGCGGCGGCGTTCCGGAAAGGCTGGTGCTGACCAACGAGACCGATGAAGTCAAAGCTTACGAAGTGCGGCTGTCCGGCCACAATGCCGACTGCGGAGAGCAGACCGCCGTCGATACCATCTTCGTACTGCCGGTATCCACCCGGTCAGCCTTTAACCTGACATTCGACGATCGCTGCACCCCGAGCGCGGTGGAGCTGGTCAACTTTTCCACCCCGGGCAGTGACGGCCTGGTTGACTGGGGCGACGGATCGACCCTCCAGCCGGTCGGGGTAGGGGATACCCTCTCCCACCACTACCGCGTACCAACGGACACCACCTTCGCGATCCGGCTGATCTCCTGGCTTTGCGGAGTGGATACCTTCGTCAGTGCCTACACCGCCCTGGCGGCACCCGACGCGCGTTTCGAGGTCGCCGAGATGGACGGTGGTTGCGTAGGTGATGAACTCAGCTTTCGTCCCCTGGATCTTGCCGGAGAGGTGAGCGTGGACTGGGATTTCGGAGACGGTTACTTCAGTCAGCACAGTGAGGTAGCTCACGCCTACGGGAGCCCGGGAATCTACTTTCCGGTCCTTGAGGTTACCGGCGCGAACGGGTGCAGCCAAACTGACACCCTGGAGATCGAAGTGGGCACCTACGCTGGTGGGCCTATTTCGGTAGACTTGGATCCACAGGCGTGCGTCGATGCACCGGTTAATCTGTTGGTATCCGGCGAGGCGGATCGCATGAGGTTTGATTACGGCAGCGGCCTCATTACCGATGCACCGGTTGAGCGGCCCTATTCGGAACCGGGATCCTACCGGCTCACGGTCACCGGAATGGACAGCCGCGGGTGCCAGGAGGATACGAGCCTGTGGGTAGAGGTTCACCCGGCGCTGCGCATTGAACTTCAGCCCAACAGCGGGGATACCCTGCTGGACCTCGGAGAGACGCTCGAGCTCAGCTTCCAGGGAACGCGCCTCGC
>JBGTHX010000065.1:0-3899 GCA_041746055.1 Lewinella sp.
TACCCGAGCTACGAGTGGTTCTACAAGGTGACCGACAACTACGAGAGCTACATCGACAAGCAGACCATGCTGCCCAAGATCCACATCAAGGACATCCAGGAGGGCGGATACCAGAAATACGACCGCACCACCTTCTACCAGGACGAGCAGCGCGTCGTGAGCTTCCGCGGCAAGAACCGCCGGGAGGCCACCCCGAAGCAGATCGACGTGGACCCCTGCATGCACGACCTGATCTCCATCATCTACTTCGCCCGCAACCTCAACTACGACAAGCTGGGCGTGAACCAGGAGATCCCGATCAAGCTCTTCATGGACCAGGAAACCCACCCCATCAAGATCCGCTACTTGGGCCCCGAGCAGGACGTAAAGGTCAAGGGCAGCGGCCGCTACAATACGCTCCGGTTCAGTCCGCAGCTGATCACCGGCGACCTCTTCACCGAGGGCGACGAGATGAAGATCTACGTGAGCAACGACCGCAACAAGATCCCCCTGCTGATCGAGTCGCCCGTATCGGTGGGCAGCGTGAAGGCGGTCCTCAAATCCTACAAGGGGCTGCGCTACCCGATGCAGGCTAAACTCGGCGAATAATGACGCGCACCCTCCTCATCGTGTTCGTGGTGGTGCTGTCGTTCCTGC
Organism: Lewinella sp.; assembly: GCA_041746055.1. GTDB lineage: Bacteria > Bacteroidota > Bacteroidia > Chitinophagales > Saprospiraceae > Neolewinella. The sequence goes on from JBGTHX010000065.1 coordinate 637, forward strand.
TGGGCATGGCGGCCCTCTCGCTGTGGCAGGACCACCGGCAGGAGCAGCAGGTGCACGAGGAAGCCACCATTCTGCTGGAGCGCGTCCGCAACGTGATGAAGCTGGTAACGGTGGAGGGTGACGTGAGCGAGCTCTTCTCCTCCACCTCGTCCCGGAACGTGACCTTTTACCTGCCGCTGCCCAGCCGCTTCTCCTTCGATAAGAAGGCCACGGTGGAGGTGCGCGGCACGGTGCTGGTGGGCTACGACCTCGAGCAGCTCGACATCCGTATCGATCCCGACCGCCGGGTGATGACAATCGGCAACCTGCCCGAGCCGGAGATCCTCGCCATCGACCACGAGCTCATCTACCGCGACCTGAACGAGAGCTGGTTCAACACTTTCGACGCCGAAGACTACAGCCGCCTCAACCAGCGGGCCAAGGAGCGGCTCCGCAACGCGGCCCTCAACAGCGAGCTGATGGCGCGGGCGCGGGTGCAGGGGAACTCCGTGATCGAAGGGATCGGGTACCTGGCCAGGAGCGCGGGCTACGAGCTGGTGGTGGAGGGGGCGGAGGCTAGTCCTTCAGGGTGAATTCAATCACGCCATTGCCGCCCTGCAGTCCGTAGCGGTTCGTGTCACTCAGATTTTTCAGCACGGTGACGCGGGCGATCTCGTTGATGTCGATCGTACTGTATACGGAAGCAAAATTGTTGCCGAGGATGGTGCCGTTCACGACGAACAGCGGCGTGGAATCGGAACCGAAGTTTACGTCCCCCCGTATTCGCACCGTTGCATCCGCGCCCGAACCCCGCACGGAAACGCCCGCGATCTTGCGCAGGTAGGAAGTAAGATCGACTCCGCTGCTTGCGACATCTACATTGACGGACGACCGGTTGCGGTCGTTCTTGTGGGCTTGCACCACCCGCTCGGAATCGGTAGCCGCGCGGGGGGTGCCGCAGGACAGGGCGCCCAGAAGGAGCAGCAGAGAGAAGGTAAAGTATCGCATGGTCGGAAGGGCTGGTGGACTTGCGTCGAGGCAAGCGTATAAAGATACGGCGTCTTCGTGCAAGAGCCCCGGCACCTGCGTACCCGCCCAAAACACTACCTTCGCGCTCCCGAAGGCCTGCGCTCGTATGCAGGTCGAAAAATGAAGCCCCCGATGATCAACATCACCCTCCCCGACGGCAGCGTCCGCGAATTCGAAGCCGGCAGCACCGCCATGGACGTAGCCCAGAGCATCAGCGCCGGACTGGCCCGTAACGTACTCAGCGCCCGCGTGAACGGCACCGTGATCGACGCTGACCGCCCCATCAAAGCGGACGCGAAAGTGGAACTGCTCACCTGGAACGACCAGGGCGGCAAGGAGACCTTCTGGCACAGTACAGCCCACCTGATGGCCGAGGCGCTTGAGGAACTCTACCCCGGCATCAAGCTCGGCATCGGACCCGCCGTGGAGAATGGCTTCTACTACGACGTCGACACCGGCGATGACCGCAGCATCAGCTCCGAGGACCTGCCGAAGATCGAGGAGAAGATGCTGGAACTAGCGCGCCGGAAGGTAGACTACGTACGCAAGGACATCAGTAAGGCCGACGCCATCGCCTACTTCAAGGACAAGCAGGACCCCTACAAGCTCGAGCTGCTCGACCGCCTCGCCGACGGCACCATCACCTTCTACACCCAGGGCAACTTCACCGATCTCTGCCGCGGGCCCCACCTCGCCAATAGCGGGGCCATCAAGGCCATCAAATTGATGAAGGTGGCCGGCGCCTACTGGCTCGGCGACGAGAAGCGCAAGCAGCTCACCCGCATCTACGGCATCTCCTTCCCCAAGGCCAAGGAGCTCACCGAGTACCTGGCCCTGCTAGAGGAAGCCAAGAAGCGCGATCACCGCAAGCTGGGTCAGGAGCTTGAACTCTTCATGTTCAGCGAGAAGGTCGGGGCCGGCCTGCCCATGTGGCTGCCCAAGGGCACCCAGCTGCGCGAGCGGCTGATCAATTACCTCAAGGACCGGCAGGAGAACGCCGGCTACCAGCAGGTGACCACCCCCCATATCGGCAAGAAGGAGCTCTACGTGACCAGCGGCCACTGGGATAAGTACGGCGCCGACAGCTTCCAGCCCATCAAGACCCCCAAGGAGGGGGAGGAATTCATGCTCAAGCCCATGAACTGCCCCCACCACTGCGAGATGTACAAGTTCCGTCCCCGCAGCTACCGCGAGCCCCCCCTGCGCCTGGCGGAGTTCGGCACCGTGTACCGCTACGAGCAGACCGGCGAGCTGCACGGCCTCAGCCGCGTCCGCGGCTTCACCCAGGACGATGCCCACATCTTCTGCATGCCCGAGCAGGTGAAGGGCGAATTTCTGGCGGTGGTCGACATCGTCCGCGAGGTGCTCGGTATGATCGGCTTCGACGATGTCACCGCCCAGATCTCCCTGCGCGATCCCGAGACCCCCGAGAAGTACATCGGCTCCGATAAGAACTGGGAAACCGCCGAGCAGGCCATCATCGACGCCTGTAAGGAGATCGATATGAAGACGGTGACCGCCTACGGCGAAGCCGCCTTCTACGGCCCGAAGCTCGATTTTATGGTGCGCGACGCCCTCGGCCGGCAGTGGCAGCTGGGTACGGTGCAGGTCGACTACAACCTGCCCGAACGCTTCGAGCTGGAGTACATCGGCGCCGACAACCAGCCGCACCGGCCGGTTATGATCCACCGGGCGCCCTTCGGCTCACTGGAGCGCTTCACCTCCATCCTGATCGAGCACACCGGCGGCAAGTTCCCGCTCTGGCTCACCCCCGAGCAGATCACCCTGCTGCCCATCAGTGAGAGATTCATCGACTACAGCCACGAGGTCCTCGCCGAACTCGCGCAGCACGATATCCGTGGCTCCGTCGACGACCGCAACGAGACCATCGGCCGCAAAATCCGCGACACCGAGCTCAAGCGCATCCCCTTCATGCTCATTGTGGGCGAGAAGGAGGTCGAGAACGGCCAGGTGGCCGTGCGGGTACAGGGCGAGGGCGACCGGGGGGCTATGACGGTGGGGGAGTTTGTGGATTTCTTCCAGACCCAGCTGTAGGTAGTCATGGAGGTGGGTAAAGAGGGCGCAAAGGGTTACCGCAAAGGAAATGAGTTACGCGGAGTTACGCAGAGCCCTGCTGCGCCACAAGTACCTAGCAGGCTTCGCGTTCCTCTGCGCTCCTTAGTTCCTCTGCGGTGAACCTTCCATTATCTTCCGCGATAGCGGTCCCAGGAGCGAAGCGACGGGTCCTCAATCTC
>JBGTHX010000066.1:0-7929 GCA_041746055.1 Lewinella sp.
CATGATCTCCTCACTCTCGCGGATGCCGGCGTTGATGACGACGTAGCGCTCGTAGTAGATGATGCTTTCCAGGTGCTTCGAGCTGAAGCCCAGGAGGTAAGCGATCTTATTGGGCAGCGACTTGAAAAACCAGATGTGCACGACGGGCACCACGAGACGAATGTGTCCCATGCGCTCACGCCGTACTTTTTTCTCGGTCACTTCGACCCCACAACGATCACAGACGATGCCCTTGTAACGGATCCGCTTGTACTTACCGCAGTAGCACTCGTAATCCTTCACCGGGCCGAAGATGCGCTCACAGAAAAGACCGTCACGTTCCGGCTTATAGCTCCGGTAGTTGATGGTCTCGGGCTTCAATACCTCACCGTAGCTGCGTTCCAGGATATCATCCGGGCTCGACAGGCTGATGGTGATCGCATCGAAGTCCTGCTTCTGGAGGTTGGTACTCTTCTTAAATGCCATAGTTTATTTTATAGGGAAGTGGCCGGCGGCGGGGCGCAGGTGCGGGGGGAATCCGCCGCCGGCAACTTGATTTTCAACAAAACGTCTTCCGCATCCGGATGACGGGGGTTTCACGTGCGCTAGTCGAACTTGACGTCCAGCGCCAGACCACGCAGTTCGTGGACCAGTACGTTGAACGACTCGGGGATATTCGGCTCGGGCAGGTTGTCGCCCTTGACAATGGCCTCGTAAGCCTTGGCCCGTCCCTGAATGTCATCCGACTTGATCGTGAGCAGCTCCTGCAGGATGTTGGAGGCACCGAAGGCCTCCAGGGCCCACACCTCCATCTCACCGAAGCGCTGACCACCGAACTGCGCCTTACCTCCCAGCGGCTGCTGGGTGATGAGGGAGTAGGGTCCGATCGAGCGGGCGTGCATCTTGTCGTCCACCATGTGGCTGAGCTTCAGCATATAGATCACACCTACCGTGGCCTGCTGGTGGAAACGGTCGCCCGTTTCTCCGTCGTAGAGGTAAGCCTGACCCAGACTGGGCAGCTTGGCTTTCTGGATATATTCCTCGATCTCGTCCTGGCTGGCACCGTCGAAGATGGGAGTAGCGAACTTCATACCAAGCTTCTCACCGGCCCATCCGAGTACGGTCTCGAAGATCTGTCCGAGGTTCATACGGCTGGGTACGCCGAGGGGGTTGAGAATGATGTCAACCGGGGTACCGTCCTCGAGGAAGGGCATGTCCTCATCGCGTACGATGCGGCTCACAATTCCCTTGTTACCGTGGCGGCCGGCGAGTTTGTCTCCCACCTTCAGCTTACGCTTCTTGGCGAGGTACACTTTAGCCAGTTTCAGTACGCCGGCGGGGAGTTCGTCACCCACGCTGATGTTGAAGGTTTCGCGCTTGTAACGACCGACTTCCTCGTTCACCTTGATGCTGAAGTTGTGCAGCAGGCGGGCGATGAGAGCGTTCAGCTCGTCACTGGTGGTCCAGCCGCTGTAGTCGATCGTGGTGTAGTCGACCTCGCGCAGCAGGCTCTGGGTGAATTTCTCCCCCTTCGGCACCACGGCTTCTCCGTAGATGGTGCTGACGCCCTGGCTGGCCCGTCCGCGAACGAGCTTGTCCAGTTTGTCGACCAGGACGGTCTTGAGGTTATTCAGGTTCACCTTGTGCTCATCCTCCAGTTTCTGGAGTTCGAGCTTCTCGGCGTCCTTCTGCGACTGCTCCTTCTTGGTGCGGCTGAAGAGGTCCTTCCCGATTACCACACCCTTGAGGGAGGGGCTTGCCTTCAGCGAGGCGTCCTTCACGTCTCCGGCCTTGTCACCGAAGATCGCGCGGAGCAGTTTCTCCTCCGGGGTGGGATCGCTTTCGCCCTTCGGCGTGATCTTACCGATGAGGATATCACCTTCCTTTACCCAGGCTCCGACGCGGATGATACCGTTTTCGTCGAGGTCCTTGGTGGCTTCCTCGCTGACGTTGGGGATGTCGTTGGTCAGTTCTTCCTCACCCAGCTTGGTGTCGCGCACGTCTAGTTCGAAGTGCTCGATGTGGAGGCTGGTGAAGATGTCTTCCCGAACCACGCGCTGGCTCAGCACGATGGCATCCTCGAAGTTGTATCCCTTCCAGGGCATAAAGGCCACTTTCAGGTTCTGGCCCAGGGCCAGTTCTCCCTTCTCGGTGGCGTAACCGTCACAGAGGATATCGCCCTTCTTCACCTGCTGTCCGCGGCGGACGATCGGCTTGAGGTTGACGCAGGTACCCTGGTTGGTCCGCAGGAACTTGGTCAGGCGGTAGGTTTTCGTATCGTCGTCGAAGCTGACCTGGCGGTCTTCCTCGCTCCGTTCGTAGCGGACGATGATCTCGTTGGCGTCGACGTACTCGACAGTACCGTCTCCTTCGGCGTTGATGAGCATGCGGCTGTCACGGGCTACCTTTCCTTCGAGGCCGGTACCCACGATGGGGCTGGTCGGCTTCAGCAGGGGCACGGCCTGGCGCTGCATGTTGGATCCCATCAGGGCGCGGTTAGCGTCATCGTTCTCCAGGAAGGGAATCATGGAAGCGGAGACACCTACGATTTGATTAGGCGCTACGTCCATGAACTCGATCTCGGAGGGCTCCAGTACCGGGAAATCACCGTGGTCACGGGCCTTCACACGGTCGCTGGTAAAGGCCCCCTTCTCGTCGATCGTGGCGTTGGCCTGGGCGATCTTCTTGAAGTCTTCCCCCTCGGCGCTGAGGTAGATCGGATCTCCCTCCATCACTACCTGGCTGTCGGCGACGGCACGGTAGGGCGTTTCGAGGAAGCCCATCTTATTGACCTTGGCGTGTACGCAGAGGGTCGAGATCAGACCGATGTTTGGTCCTTCCGGGGTTTCGATGGTACAGAGACGGCCGTAGTGGCTGTAGTGTACGTCACGAACCTCGAAACCGGCACGCTCACGGCTCAGACCTCCGGGTCCGAGGGCGGAGATCCGCCGCTTGTGGGTGATCTCGGAGAGCGGGTTAGTCTGGTCGAGGAACTGGCTCAGCTGGCTGGTACCGAAGAAGGAGTTGATCACACTGGACAGGGTCCGGGCGTTGATCAGATCAATCGGGGTGAAGACCTCGTTGTCGCGGACGTTCATCCGCTCGCGGATGGTCCGTGCCATACGGGCCAGACCTACGCCGAATTGGGCGTAAAGCTGCTCCCCTACTGTACGGACGCGTCGGTTGCTGAGGTGATCGATATCGTCGATCTCGGCGCGCTGGTTCATCAGGCCCACGAGGTACTTGACGATGGCGATGATATCTTCCTTGGTAAGTACCAGGGTATCGTCGTCGGTACCGGCGTTGAGCTTGCGGTTGATCTTGTAGCGTCCGACCTCTCCGAGGTTGTAGCGCTTGTCGCTGAAGAACAGCTTGTCGATGATACCGCGGGCCGTCTCTTCGTCGGGCGGATCACTGCCCCGTAGCTGGCGGTAGATATACTGAACGGCTTCGATCTCGCTGGAAGAAGGGTCCTTCTGCAGCGTATTATAAATGATACTGTAGTCCATCGACACATCCTCCTTCTGCAGGATAATGTTCTCGATGCCGTCGGCGGAGAGAATCTCTTCGATATTGTCTTCGGTCAGGACAGTGTCCCGCTCGAGGATGATCTCGTTACGTTCCAGGATGACGAGCTCACCGGTGTCTTCGTCTACGAAGTCCTCGGTCCAGGCACGCAGTACCCGGGCCGCGAGTTTCCGGCCGATGGCGGCGGTAAGGGCCTCACGGGTATTAGCGACTTCGTCAGCCAGGTCGAAGAGGTCCAGGATGGATTTATCGGAGTCGTAACCGATCGCCCGCAGCAGCGTGGTGACGGGGAACTTCTTCTTACGGTCGATGTAGGTATACATCACCGTGTTGATGTCGGTGGCGAAGTCCATCCACGCTCCCTTGAAGGGAATCACGCGGGCGGAATAGATCGCCGTGCCGTTGGGGTGGAAGTTCTGGCCGAAGAATACCCCGGGGCTGCGGTGCAGCTGGGATACGATGACGCGCTCGGCGCCGTTAATAACAAACGTTCCCTTACCGGTCATGTAGGGGATGTTTCCGAGGAAAACATCCTGAACGATAGTTTTGAAGTCTACGTGCTCCTCATCATTACAGGACAGCCTAAGCTTGGCCTTGAGGGGGACACTGTAGGTCAGTCCGCGCTGCATACACTCTTCAATGGAGTAGCGGGGGGGATCAACGAAATAATCCAGGAACTCCAAATTGAAGATGTTCCTGGTATCAGAAATAGGAAAGTTTTCCTGGAAAACCCGGTAGAGACCTTCGTGGGCCCTGTTTTCGGGAGTGGTTTCCAGCTGGAAAAACTCTTGGAAAGATTTTAGCTGAATTTCTAGTAGATCGGGAGAATGATCGGTTAGCTTGATCTTGCCGAAGCTTACCCGTTGATCTTCGGCATTAAGAATTTGGCCGTTTGACGTCATTAGCATTCCTTGGTTTACTCCGGACGGCTGCCTTCCGCGGTGGCGTCAGCCCGGACGATATTATAGATTTCGAGAGAATAATTCCCGACGGTATGGGGTACTGCGAAGTATGTTAACAGGATGTGTCCGTTAAAGTTGCAGCCCACAGGCGATTTCTTATACGCGAATAGCCCAGCCGGACCGTTGTCCGCTAAGCCTATAAAACAAAGGAAAAAGCGGGGGGCGGAGCCGGAGCAGCCGCCCCCACGCTTGTATCCTTAAGAAGGGGCGTCCCTGAATTACTTCAGGACCACCGTAGCACCGGCCTCTTCGAGAGCGGCTTTGATGCTTTCGCCTTCGGCCTTGTCGACACCGGACTTGAGCGTGGCTGGAGCACCATCGACCATTTCCTTTGCCTCTTTCAGGCCGAGACCTAGGAGGGTCTTAACCTCCTTCACGACTTTGAGCTTGCTGCCGCCGGCAGATTCCAGGACAACTTCGAACTCGGTCTGCTCCGCCTCGGCTGCGCCGCCGGCTTCGCCACCGCCGCCACCACCAGCTACCGCTACTGCGGCTGCTGCGGGCTCGATGCCGTGTTCGTCTTTGAGGATCTGCAGGAGCTCGGTAACGTCCTTGATGGTAAGTTCTACGAGCTGGTCGGCAATTGCTTTTACGTCTGCCATAATAAAAAAGTATTTAATAGTGATGTACGATAGAGTATCGCGTATCAGCTTGGAAGCCTTGGTTAGTAGTGTAGTACCGAAGTACTGTTGTGGTACGAGGGTACCGGGTTAAGCTTGCTCTCGCTCTTCGAGCGTCTTGAGGGCACCGGCCAGTTTGCTGCCCTGTCCCTTCAGGCCGCCCAGCAGGTTCTGCATCGGGCTCTGGAGGAGGGTCAGGATGTCGGCGAGTACTTCGTCGCGTGACTTCAGCTTGGTGAGGAGATCAAGTTGGTCGTCGCCGCTGTAGATGGCGGTGGCGATGTAGGCGGCCTTGAGGATGGGGCGTTCGCCCTTCTCCGCGCGGAATTCCTTGATCACTTTGGCGGGGGCGTTACCCACCTCGGAAAACATGATCGCGGTCGGGCCCTTCAGAGCGTCGAACAGCGGTGCATAATTGTTCTCCTCGGGCAGTTGCTCGAGCGCCTTGCGCGCCAGGGTGTTCTTGACCACCTGCATGCTCACGCCACGCTGGAAACAGATACCCCGCAGCTTATTCACCTGCTCGACCGAGAGGGTCGAGGCGTCGGCGATGTAGAAGTACTCGTTGTTCTGAAAGCGTTCTTTCAGGGACTCGATGGCCGTCGCTTTTTCTTGCTTATTCATGATTCTTGATTTGGACGGTTAGGCGATGGTCTTGGGATCGACCTTGATGCCCGGACTCATGGTAGAGGCTACGGTCACGGATTTCATGTAGTTGCCCTTCGCGCTGCTGGGCTTCATCCGCACCAGCGTTCCGAGCAATTCATTGGCATTTTCCTTCAGCTGATCCGGTGTGAATTCCACCCGACCGATGCTGCTGTGCACGATACCAAACTTGTCTACCCGGAAAGCAATCTTACCACCCTTTACGTCGGAGACGGCCTTGCCGACGTCCATCGTGACGGTACCGGTCTTCGGGTTAGGCATCAGGCCACGGGGGCCGAGTACACGGCCGAGACGACCTACTTTGGCCATGGTCTGCGGCATAGCCACTACCACGTCGAAATCGGTCCAGCCGTCGTTTACCCGGGCTACGAGCTCATCGAGTCCGGCGTAGTCGGCACCGGCATCCAGTGCTTCCTGCTCCTTATCGGGAGTGACGAAGGCGAGGACGCGTTTGGTCTTACCGGTTCCGTGGGGAAGGGTGACCGTACCCCGCAGGGCCTGGTCTGCTTTGCGGGGGTCGATCCCCAGACGTACGTGTACGTCTACCGATGCGTTGAACTTCGCAACATTGACCTCCTTGACGAGCGCGAGCGCGTCTTCGAGGCTGTACTGCTTCGTAGCATCGACTTTCTCAGAGGCAGCTTTGCGCGCCTTGCTAAGTTTAGCCATGAATGAATGATTTTGAGGTTTATAGCGCATGCCGGCTGGCATGCTCCCTGCTTGATGAAAAATTAGTTCGGGTGGGCGGAAGGCTTAAGCCTCCCAGGGCGGGGTGCCTTCCACGGTGATACCCATGGAACGGGCGGTACCGGCGACCATCTTCATACCGCTTTCGACGGTGAAGGCATTGAGGTCCTGCATCTTGCTTTCAGCAATGTTGCGCACCTGGTCCCAGGTCACCTTGGCCACTTTGTTGCGGTTGGGTTCCTTGGAACCGCTCTTTAGCTTGGCGGCTTCGAGCAGCTGAACGGCAGCGGGCGGCGTCTTAATAACGAAGTCAAAGGATTTGTCCTTGTACACCGTGATGACTACCGGCAGGATCTTACCCTGGCTGTCCTGGGTAGCGGCATTGAAGCGCTTACAGAACTCCATGATATTCACTCCCTTGGCACCGAGAGCGGGACCGACCGGGGGAGCGGGGTTGGCCGCACCACCGCGGACCTGTAGTTTGATAAAGGTTTCTACTTCCTTAGCCATGTTGACTTATTTGTGTCGTACTGACGGATGGGCGCGTTCCGGCCCCCACCCTCCGACGTGTGGAATGATTATTATTTTTTAAGACTGCTTTTCGACCTGCATGAAGTTCAATTCCACTTCCGTGCCACGCCCGAAGATCTTTACGATCACTTTCAGCTTCTTCTTTTCTTCGTTCACCTCCTGGATGTCGCCAACGAATTCGTTGAACGGCCCGTCGATGATCTTTACGGTTTCGCCCTCGATGAAGGGTTCGATCATGGTGTCCCCGGCTTCCAGGCTTTCGTCCACCTTACCGAGAAGACGGTTGGCTTCGGATTCGCGCATGGGGACCGGTTCGCTCTTCCCAAGGAAGTGAATCACGTTCGGCAGGCTGGTGATGGCGTCTACCACCTCCGCGTTCAGTGCGTAAGGATCGGCTTCCACCAGGATGTAGCCAGGCAGAATGTTACGGTCGGAGATGACCTTCTTACCGCTGCGGATCTTATAGACCTTCTCGGTAGGGACCACGATCTTGGTGACGTGCGCACCCCAGTCGTTGCGCTCGATTTCCTTTTCGATGCGCTCCTTGATCTTCTTCTCCTTTCCGCTGATGACCCTCAGGGAGTACCATTTATTTTCTGCCATGCTGTGCTTGAAGTGTACTTACGCTGCCGAGTAGATGAAGTCCACTACATTTTTCCAGACGAAATCCATGACCAGGATGAGCAGCGCAAAGATCGCGGAGCCGGTAAGCACCAGGATCGTATTCGTTTGGAGCGTGGAGTACGAAGGCCAGGTCACGTTGTGCACCAGCTCATTGTAGCTTTCCCGCAGGTAGAGTCCGAACTTGTCCATTGCTTAATAAGGGATTGAAGGAGGATCGGACTGAGGGTTAATCAATCCGTAAAAAGTGCACGGGTGGAGAGACTTGAACTCCCAGCCCCTGGTTTTGGAGACCAGTGCTCTGCCAATTGAGCTACACCCGTGTGTGAAAAATA
>JBGTHX010000067.1:0-7588 GCA_041746055.1 Lewinella sp.
CGTGCACGGCTTCGGTCTACAGATCGGTGCCTACAGCTCGGACGCCGCCGCCCGCGAACAGGTGGTCACCCTGGAGCAGCAAACCGGCGAACCGGTGCGGGTGACCGACTCCGGGAGCATGCACAAGGTCATTGTGGGTAATTTCGCCGACGCCAACGCGGCCCGCGCCTTCCTGCCCCGCCTGCAGGCACTCGGCTACCGGCCGTTCGTTCGTGATCTGTCTACCCTCAGCTGACCCTCCTATGCGCCTGACTTTTCTCCTGCTGCTTTTCCTAGCCGCCCCCCTTACCGCCCAGCTCGACTGGGTGGTCGACCATCCCGGAACCATCGTCTACACCCTCGACCTGGCCCACGTGCAGGAGCATGAACTCGATATAACCGTGGAGTTTCCCGCGGTGGAGGAGGAGATCTTCTACGTGAAGATGCCGCAATCGAGCCCCGGCCGCTACGCCCAGCACAACTTCGCGAAGAACGTCTACGACCTGAAGGCCACCGGGGCCGACGGCAGCGCGGCGGACGTGGCGCGGGTGGACCCCAATACCTGGGCCGTAACGGGCCACCACGGGCGGGTGACGCTGACCTACACCCTCTTCGCCGATGGGGGAGACGGCACCTACGCCGGGATCGACGACCGCAAGCTCCACCTCAATATGCCCGCCGCCTTCCTGTACGGCGAGCGGCTCAACGACCGCCCGGTACTGCTGCGCCTCCCCGCCAACCAGCGCCCGGACTGGGAGGTCGCTACCCAGCTCGTGAGGGTAGGGGAGCGGGCCTTCGCCGCCCCGGACTACTACTACTTCTACGATTCGCCTACGATGGTGGGCAGCCTGAAGCGCGCCGAATTCACCGTCGCCAGCGGTAGCCGCGTGGATACGCTCGAGGTAGCCATGATCAGCGAGGACGGTCAGGAGGCGTTTGACGCCTACGTGGAGTGGGTAGAACGGACCGTGCGGGCCCAGCAAGAGGTCTTCGGGGAGCTACCCGCCTACGATTACGGCCGCTACATCTTCCTCTGCTCCTACAACCCGTGGATTGGGGGAGACGGCATGGAGCACCGCAATTCCACGGTCTGCTCGGCCTCCGTGGGGCTGGAGGGCAATCAATCCCGCCTCATCGGTACCATCAGCCACGAGTTTTTTCACTGCTGGAACGTGGAGCGGATCCGCCCCGCCAGCCTTGAGCCCTTCGACTTCGATCACGTCAATATGAGCGCCGAGCTCTGGTTCGCCGAAGGTTTTACCAGCTATTACGACGATCTGGCCCTGGTGCGGGCCGGCATCCTCGATCCGGCGGATTACGCCCAGGGCCTCGCCGGACAACTGAATTACGTGGTTAACGCCCCGGGACGTACCTACCGCGGCCCCGCCGCCATGAGCCAGTTGGCCCCCTTCGTGGACGCGGCTACGGCCAATGACCCCGTCAATTTTGCCAACACCTTCGTTAGCTACTACACGTACGGGGCCATTCTGGGCCTGGCCCTGGACCTTGAGCTGCGCGAGCGCGGACATACCCTCGACGAGATGATGCGGCTCATGTGGACGCGCTACGGGAAGCCGGAGATCCCCTACCACATCCGCGACATTCAACTGGCGCTGGGCGAGGTGGCCGGTGACTCCACCTGGGCGGCTGACTGGTTCGACGCCCACATCCGGGGTAGCGAACTGCCGGACTACGGAGCACTCCTTACACCTTACGGCATCGAAGTAACCGCCGCCCACCCCGACAGTGCCGGCTTCAACGGCCTGCGGTTGCAGCAACAGGACGGCCGGCTGGTGGTGACCGCCCCGGTGCTCGAGAACAACCCGCTCTTCGCGGCCGGCATCGATCGCGGCAGCGCTATCGTGTCCGTCAATGGTACGCCGGTAGCCACACCGGAAGCGTTCGAGGCCGAGGTCGGCAAGCTGTCCCTTGGCCGCGACTACCCGGTCACCTTCCTGCAACTCGGCCGGGAGCACACCGCGACCTTCCGGGCCGCGGCGAGCCCCGCCTTTCGTTCGCAGCTGCTGACCGACGCCAACTCCGCCACCGTCGTCAAACGAAAAGGCTGGCTGGGCTTCTAGCTCCGCCCTACTTTCGGGAGGGTTCCTTATTCATGACGTGCTGCTGCAGCCACTGGTCCTGTTCCCAAAGCAGGTGCAGGATGCTCTCCTTCGCCTGGTAGCCGTGAGACTCCCTGGGCAGCATCACCAGGCGGACGGTAGCGCCCAGTCCCTTCAGGGCGTTGAAGTAGCGGTCGCTCTGTAGCGGGTAGGTGCCGGAATTATTGTCGGCCTCCCCGTGGATCAGCAGCAGCGGCGTCTTCATCTTATCCGCGTGCATGAAGGGTGACATCCCGTTGTAGATCTCGGGGGCCTCCCAGTAGTTCCGCTGCTCGCTCTGGAAGCCGAAGGGTGTCAGGGTCCGGTTATACGCGCCGCTGCGGGCGATACCGGCGGCGAAGAGATCGCTGTGGCTCAGCAGGTTGGCTACCATAAAGGCGCCGTAGCTGTGTCCGCCGACGGCTACGCGCTCGCGGTCGATGTAGCCCATTGCATCCACCGCGTCGATCGCGGCTTTGGCGTTGGCGACCAGCTGCTCGCGGAAGGAGTCGTTCGGCTCCTCATCCCCTTCCCCGACAATCGGGAAGGCGGCATCGTCCAGCACGGCGTAGCCGCGGGTCACCCAGTATACCGGCGAGCCGTAGTAGGGGTAGGTAAACTGATTGGGGTTGGAGGTGGACTGCGCCGCGCTGGCCTTGTCCTTGAATTCCCGGGGGTAGGCCCACAGGATCAGGGGTACTTTTTCCTTCGCGGCGGTGTCGTAGCCCACCGGCAGGTAGAGGGTGCCGGACAGTTCCAGGCCATCCTCCCGCGGGTAGGTGATCACTTCCTTGTGGACGTCCTGCAGGCTCTTGAAGGGATTAGGAAATTCGGTCAGCTGCGTAAGCTCCTCCGATTCCAGGTTCCGGAAGTAGTAGTTGGGATACTCGATGGGCGATTCGAGTCGGAGCAGCAGTCGGTCCGTGGCGGGGTCGTAGTCCTCCAACTCCTCCAGCTGGTCGGTGTAGGCCGAGGTGTAAAGGTTCTCGGTCTCCCCACTCTCCAAATCGATGGCGTGCAGAAAGGGAAACTGCCCTTCGGCGGTAAAGCCGTCGCCAATGAGATAGGCCTCAGTCCCCTCGAGGGCGAGCACGGTGCTGCCGTAGTCGTTGCGGGTGGTGACGAAATTGCCGGGATCGCTGTATCGGTCTTGGTAGTTGAGGTCGAAGAGCACCCGGGGCTCCTGCTCCGCGGCGGAGGGATCGAATACGTACACCTTCGAGTTGCGGGTATCGAACCAGCGGTCGTAGACCACCGCCGTATGGTCATCGCCCCACTGCACGCCGGCGTAGCGGTTGGTCACCTTTACCAGGGGATTGCCTTCCCCGGCAAACGGGGCCTCCAGCTGATAGAGTTCGTCGCGGTAGGCGGCCTCCCGTTCGGGGTCGCCGCCGTCGAGGGCCTTGACGTAAACCAGGGTGGCCGGTTGGTCGTCGCGCCACTGTATGCTGCGGCGCTCGTCGGTGGTGGCCATGAAGCCCTGGGGCAGTACCTCGATGAGGGGAAGCTCGGCTACCGACTCCACCCGTTGTCCGTCAGCCGTGTACACGGTGGTGGTGGTCGGGAAACGGGAGTAGGGGACGATGTACGAGAAGGGACGCTCGATCGCCTCGACCATTACGTAGCTGCCGTCGGGGCTGAAGGTGATACCGTCGTACATAGCCGCGGGCAGGAAGTCGGATACGGTTCCGTCGAGCGTCACTTCCCGCAGTACGGAGCGGGCGAGTTGCTCGAAATTGTACTCGTCGTTGGGGTTGCCGAGGAGGTCCTGGTAGGTCCGGTTCTGGGCCTTTTCTCCGTCGGCCGCCGAGATGGTCGGTCCGGTAGGGACGGCGTTGGCCACATCGACGAGCGGCTCACGGTCTTCGGGTAGCATCTTGACCAGCAGGGACTTACCATCCTCCTGCCAGTTGATTACGTCGCGAAGGTTGGCGTTCACCTGCGGACCGGTCAGGCGGCGGGCCGCGCCCTGCTCCAGGTCCGCCACCCACACTTCCACGCCTTCGGGACCGGTATGGGTCATGGCGATCATGCGCTGGTCGGGCGACCAGGTGATGTTGGCGAGCCGGGGATTTTCGGGCAGGCCGCTGAGCAGCTGCTCGCTTCCGGGGGCGGCATCCACGGCCCTCACCTTGAAGCTATTGTAGTAGGTGGTCCGGCTTCCGATATTCCGCTTGGGATCGATGCGCAATCCGCCCAGCCGCAGTTCCGTCTCGGACAGTTCGGCGATCGTCTTGTAAGCATCGCGGTACAGCAGCACCAGGTGGCGGTGCTCGTGGTCCATCAGCACGGAGGGCGCCAGCGGTACGTCGACGAGCGCGAGAATTTCTTGGGACGGCACCTGATAGTCCAGGTTTAGCTGGGCGCGGACGCAGGTGCCGAGGCCGGTCACGGGGAGCCAGCCGAGGGCGGTCAACAGAAGAAGAAGGCGGTAAAATCCGGTCATGGCGGGGGCTTTGATTTCTCAATATAGTCAGGTACCCCCGTTTATCGGCCCAGCGATTGCCATAACAATCATTTTCCGGGGCGGGCTACCGGCGCCAGCGCATGATACCCCACTCGGAGGGTGACCACAGGGCGGTACGGACGTGAATACGCTTCAGCCCACCGTTGATCCAGTTGTTGCAGGTATAGATAGCGTTGTACGAGCCGAGGGCTTCGTAGAACTCGTCGTCGTCCCCGTAGCCGTCCGCGTCGATGGATAGAATCCTGTTGTCCGCACCGAGCCGGAAGCTGGCCAGGATGTAGTCGTTGAGTTCCGAGACCTGGGCGTCCGTGAGATCGAGGGTGGCCCACTTTGCGCCCGGTGCCCGGTAGCCGGTCACGTGCATGGCGGTGGGACTGGGCAGCAGCATGGCGCGAATGGCGGTCGAGGCCTTCAGGTCGGCCCAGGTAGGGGTGTCGAGGTAGAATCCCTTATCGCCCCACCCAAAGGCCAGGTAGGGGTAATCCGCGAGGTAATCCAGTTGGGAGAGTAGCGCGGCGGGCACCAGTTCCCGGGGCAGTACAAAATCCGTATGCACGCCGTTACTGGCGATGTAGGTACGCTGGCCTGCGTTTCCACGCGGTGGGTCGGGGGAGGTGGGGATGAGGGACAGCAGCACCGCCGCGGCGAGGTACAGGATCACCAGGGCCACTACGGCCAACAGCGCCTTGCCCAGTCCTTTAAGCAGGGTCAGCATCCCGGATTCGTTCGTAGTGGCCACGGTGCTTGGCGGCATCGGCCAGGATACTCAGCCCGCTGTTGAAGACGGTGAGCGCGATGGTACCGTAGGCTACCCACGGCCGCCGGGGATCGCCGGAAAACTTCCGCATGGCGGCTTCGGAGACCAGGCAGGCGCCAAGGCCGGTGAGGACGAGGCCCAGGGGAGCCTTGGTGAGCCAGGCGCGATACTGCCGCTGGGGATCGGTGGAGAGCATACATAGGGGGTTGATGACCCTGCTCAAACCCGCGAGCCCGGGATTTGTGGTTTACCCCGGCACCCGCGACCCCGCCCCGGTCAGATTTCGACGATATCCGGCATCTCGCCCCGCTCCTCGTAGGCGGTGATGAGGGCTTCGAGCTCGTCGGCCGAGAGGTAGAACTTGCGCAACCGCTGCTTGTAGTGGCTGGGCAGGGTGGCGTGGTTGATGAGGTATCGCTTGGTGGCAAGCACCTCGGCACCGAAGCCGTGGTCGACGGCTATACTGTCGGCCCGTTTCTCCGCCTCCCGCATGTAGCGCGACCACAGGGCATACCCGAGCCCGAAGGCGATCATACCTCGCCAGGGGCGGTCGAGGTAATCTACCACGTGGCCGAGCTCGTGGGCGAACCAGCCCACCACCACCTCGCGGGGGAGCTCGCGCACCTTGACGTGCTCGGTGACGTCGAGGTGGCTGCTGAAATCGATCCGGTAGTGACGCGTGGCGCGACGGAAGAACTGCCAGTTGATCACCGGCTGCGCCCGCATGGTACTGTAGCGCATGGGGAGTTTGCGCAGGTATACGGGGTGATCCGCGAGTTCGGGGTATTCCGCGAGCGTCTCGGCGAACCACGCCCGGAGGTGCCTGCTCTCGACGTTCTGAAAGATGGGCTTCGGTTCGGGGTGCATAGCGCTAGGAACGGGGCGTGGCGCGGTTGGTTGGGTGGCGTAAATTAATAGCTAAGCGAACACGAGAAAATAAATTCGGGTTGTAAAAGCACAGAGACCGCCCGGTGCCTCGCTGGTTGCTGACGGCTTTTTCATCATCGAACCAAATTATCCCATCATGTTACGTTACGCACTAATATTCTTCGTGATCGCCATTGTTGCGGCACTGCTTGGATTCGGCGGATTCGCCGGTGCTGCCGCCGGTATCGCTAAGATCCTGTTCTACATCTTCCTCGTTCTGCTCGTTATCAGCCTGGTTTCGGGTCTGTTCAGAAAAGCCTAGGAAGCAACGCTATCTAGAAATAAGGCCGCGTTCGGGATGACCCGTTCGCGGCTTTTTCCATCCATTAACATTCAGCATGCGAAAGTTATATCTACAAGCCCTCCTCCTGATCATTACCCTGTGCTTCTCGGCCAACCAACTCCTGGCCCAGGCTACCGGGGGTGGCGGAGCGGAAGGCGAAAGCCCCTACAGCAGTTCCACGGTGGAGGGTACGCCCGGCGAGGGCTTCTTTTCCTCCTACGGCTTGGTCATCGGTTGCCTCATTGTTTTCGTAGGCCTGATCCTCTTTATCTCGCTGCGGGGACGGACCCGTTCGTGAACCCACCCCCCGGGTTCCCATTTATAGCCTTAGCTGATCAAACCACCCCCCTATGATTACCCGCCCCCAATTTGACACCCTTGCCGCCGCCCGCAATGAGTATTCCGTAAGCATCTACATTCCTACCTACCGCGTGGGCCGCGAGCAGGAAGACCGCATCCGGTTTAAGAACGCCCTGCAAAAGGCCGTACACAAGCTGGAAAAGCGCTACGACCTTTCCCCCTCCGAGGCCAAGGACTTTTTGAGCGAAGCCTACCCGTTGGGCGACCAGGCCGATTTCTGGAAAAACCAGAGCGACGGACTAGCCGTGTTCGTAGGCCCCGACCGCTTCGAGTACTATTCCTGTCCGGTGAACTTCGACGAGATGATCTACGTCTCCGAGGAATTCTACCTGCGCCCCCTGATCGCGATCGTCGGTGAACAACACCGCTTCCACTTCCTCGCCCTGAGCAAGGGAGCCGTGAAGTTGTACACCGGTACCGAGTACTCCATCAGCGAGGTGGATCTCAAGGGGCTCGTGCCCGTCAATATGGAGGCCGCCCTGATGCAGGACACCACCGATAATCATCTGTCCCGCGCCGGCGGCGCCGAAGGCGGCCGTGGCAGTAACAACCAAGTATTCTTCGGTCGAGGAGGGGATCCCAGCCACGACGTTGAGGACGTGAAGACCTACCTCGACCGGGTGGACGCCGGCATCAGCGACTACCTGTGCGACGATCGCGCACCCCTGGTACTGGGCGGCGTGGAAGAGTTGATCCCGAACTACCGTGAAGCTAAC
>JBGTHX010000068.1:0-9215 GCA_041746055.1 Lewinella sp.
CGCCCCGTTTCCGGAGCGGCTGCAAAAGTACAGCTAATTTCTGAACCGTGCAAGCCCAGAGGTGAAATCTTTCAAAATCATCTCCCAGCTACTCAATCCATCCCCCCACTCATCCGCGGGGGCCGCAAAGGTACGGTGACCAATACCGACCCTGCAAACTATTCGAAGGGAAATTTCAAATCCTTTCGAGGCGAAGCTTCCAGCGCGCTGCGGCCGTTGCCACATACACTTAAGCGAAAGAACTGCCTGTATAGGGGGGCGCACCAATTCGACAAGGAGTTGCCAGTGTTGGGGCGCAGAATTGTAAACGCCCCTCCTTACCCTTGGTTGAACCGGAGACAGATTTTCCCAAACTTTATCCGGTCACCGCAGTACCTGCCCGAGGAAGGAGGTCGCAAAGGCCCCCAGCGGTGCGGTAGTCATCAGCGCCACCTCCTCCCCGAACGAACTCTCCCCGTTCAGGAAAGCCAGTACCCGCGGGGCCGGGTTCTTGCGGAACAGATTGACGAACACCTCCGCCCCGGGCAGCCGGTCGCGCTCCAGGATCGATAGCAGGGTGGCGTCGTAGAGCAGGTGACGCGGGGGCCACGTATTCAGGTCCCCGACTTCGGGCCACGTCCGCGCCATCTCCCCAAGTTGACGTTGCAGTCCGTAAAAGGTGTAGCCCGTGGAGGGTCGTGCGGCCCCGCCACCGATACCTATGTATATAAGGTTACCGTCGCGCCGCGGATAGGGATAGGTGGTCATCGGGATATTGCCCGCCTCGGTGTGGTAGATCCGGTATGCTCCCCGCGTCCAGTGCGCCCGGATGTAGTCGGCAATGAGCCGGTCGTAGTCCCCGGCCCCCAGATGCCGGTTGCTGAAGATCGCCACTTCCACCAGGGCGCGCCGTGTCGTGAAGGGCAGTACGTACAGAAAGCGCGTTTCTCCCTCCTGCGGCGTCCGGAAGTCCATCATGGTCGCCTGCCCGGGATCGAAGGTTTCCTCATCGGTTTCCACGAACCACCCCCGGAAGTGCTGGTCCAGATACGGCTGCTTCACCTCCCGATGGTTCAACGGGTGTGGCCGGCTGCTAAAGGCATGGGTGGCGGTATGCCGTGCTCCATCCACGCTGAAGCTTACCCCCATATCATCCGTACCCAACACCTCCGCCGTAGCGAATCGCCGCTCGATGGCGGGTTGCCGGTCGATCACTTCATTCACTCTGGCGTAGAAGTCATGGCTCAGGATCACCTTGTACGCATAGGGGCGGAGGTCGCAGGTGCAGTGGCGGGTGGAGTTGTGCAGGGTCACCCGGTCCCAGCGGTGATAGACGATGTCCTCAAACGGCCCGGCCCCCTTCTCCCAGAACGACCAGGTGCGGTCGTGGGCCGACTTCCGTTCGGGGTCCACCAGCACGACACGCTTCCCGGCCAGTTTACCGGCCCGCTCAAAGTGGTAGAGCAGACTCAGTCCGGCCAGTCCGCCACCGATCACCGCTATATCGTAGTGGCTCACAGCACGAGATTGAGGACGAGGAAGAAAAAGAGTTGGGCAAACAGATACACCAGCAGCACCGGACTCCGAAAGCGGATCCGCAGGAGCTGCAGGGGCAGGGAGATCAGGAAGGCCACTACGGCCCACATGAGGTAGTTCTGCAAAGGGATGGTGCCACCCCCCCACTGCCAGTAATCCAGTTTCATGGCGACCGGCTCGATCGCTACGTCGTACCCGGCGATCAGCACGCTGGCCAGGAGCGCCGTTACCACCGGCCCCCGCACCAGCCGTCCCGCCAGTTCATTCGTAGCCAGCGTAAGGGCGCACCAATTCAGGGCGATCACGAAGGGCACCCCGAGCCACTGCCACCGCATCGTCGCCCCGTAGGCATACTCTCCGAAGATCGCCCCCGTGGCCACCCCCGTGGCCTCGGCAGCAAAGGTGAAGGCGTACGCGCAGCCGAGCCATACCCAGAGCCGGTCATCCCCGTGCCTGAGGTACAGGCTAAAGATCAGCAGACCGTTCAGCAACAGCAGCAGTCCGTCGGTGGTATACCGGGTCACCGGCAGTACCGCCGGCAGGGTGTGGGCCAGCGCTCCGGAGGTGAAGGCGAACAGGAGCAAACCCACCAGGTAGCGTTCTGGCTCTGATAGGCTGGTAAAGGTCGCCTTAGGGGTGAACGAAGTGCGGGTAAACAAGCGTAAGTGAGTTGAGCGTAGGGGTAAGACGCAGCGGCCTGAAAATGGTTTGGTGCTACCCGCTACACCCAGTGCGGGGATCCAGGCTATTTGGGAATATCTCCGGCACCTGCGTGCCCGCCCCGTACTGCACGGCGGGTGGCCACCTCGTACTACAGGAGGTTGAACCGGTGCTTGACGGCGGAACTCGCCAGCAGGTAGACCTTGCGGTGACCGGCCACGCGGATGCGGTGCTCCGTAACGTGGCGGGCCGGGGCGTTGCGGATCTTTTGGAAGAGCTTGGTGTAGTAGACGTACGCCAGGTAAACGCCGAAGCGGGCGCTGGGGGGCAGTTGTACGATACCGGTGTACGCATGGTCAAAATCGGCCTTGATGTCGGCTTCGATGGTGGCCTTGATATCGTTGTCGAACAGCTCGTAGTCGACGCCGGGGAAGTAGACGCGACCGCGCTCGTGGTAGTCGGAGCGAATGTCGCGGAGGAAATTGATCTTCTGGAAGGCGGCACCCAGGGAGCAGGCGCTGTCCTTGAGCCGGTCGTACTCCTCGGTATCGCCATCGACGAAAACACGCAGGCACATAAGGCCCACCACTTCAGCGGATCCGTAGATGTACTCCTTGTAGAGGGAAGGATCGTAGCGGGTGTTGTCGAGGTCCATTTCCATGCTGTCCAGGAAGGGATCGATAAGGTCGCGGCCGATGTCGTAGCGGTGGGCAACTTCCTGGAAGGCCTGGAGGATGGGGTTGAGGCTGATGCCGTGCTCGAGGGCGTGGTAGGTGTCTTCGCGGAAGCGCTGGAAGAGCTCCTGCTTGTCCTTATGGTGGAAGGTGTCGACGATCTCGTCTGCGAAGCGGACGAAACCGTAAATCCCGTAAATCGGCGCGCGCAGGGGCTGATCGAACACCCGGATGCCCATGCTGAAGCTGGTGCTGTAGCGTCGGGTGACGAGCGAGGCACACTCGCGGCAGACTTGTTTGTAGAGGCTAAGCATGCGCGGGGTGGGCCTTGAGGATATCGCGGGCGGCTACTTCACCCGATATGATGCTGGGTGGCATGCCGGGACCGGGGGTGGTCAACTGGCCGGCGTACCAGAGGTTACGGAGTTTCTTACTGCGGAGCTTAGGCTTGAGGAAGGCGGTTTGCCGCAGGGTATTGGCCAGCCCGTAGGCGTTGCCGCGGTAGGCGTTGTAGTCTTCCCGGAATTCCCGGTGGGCGTAGCTCCGGCGGTACACCACGTGGGGCCGGATGTCGAGGCCGGTCCGCTGCGCGAGTCGGTCGCACATCAGGTTCCAGTAGTGCTCCCGCTTGGCGGGGGCATCATCGAGATCGGGGGCCAGGGGCAGCAGGAAGAACATATTCTCACAACCCTCCGGAGCCACCGTGTGATCGGTGACGGAGGGGGTGCATACGTAGAAGAGGGGATCCTTCGGCCACTGCGGCTCCTCGTAAATCTCCCGCGCGTGGCGGTCGAAGTCGGCGTCGAAGAAGAGGGTATGGTGGTGCAGCCCGGGTACCCGGCGGTCCAGGCCCACGTAGAAGAGCAGGCTGGAGGGGGCCATGGTACGACTACTCCAGTAATCTTCGGAGTAGACGCGGTCGGCCGGATCCAGCACCTCCTGTTCGAAGTGGTGGTAGTCTGCGGCGTTGACGAGGATATCGGTGGGGTACACCGTGCCGTCGGCGGTGGTGACGGAACGAACCTCTCCGTTTGCGGTCTCCACGCGGGTCACGGGCTGGCCCGTGACGATCCGCGCACCCTGCTCCCGGGCCACGGCGGCCATACCCTCGATGATGCGGTGCATACCGCCGAGGGGGTACCAGGTGCCGAGTTCAAGGTCTGCGTAGTTCATCAGGCTGTAGAGCGCCGGGGTGTTCGCCGGGGTGGCGCCCAGGAAAAGTACGGGAAACTCCAGCAACTGAATCAGCTGGGGGTGGTGGAACAGCCGGCGCACGTAGGTGGCCATGTCGGTCAGCATCTGGAGGCGGAACACAGATTTGAGTACCCGCACGTCCGCGAAGTCGAACACGCTGTGCCCCGGCTTCTGCACGAATTCATTGATTCCGACGCGATATTTGTACTCGGCCTCGTCCAGGAATTTGCGCAGGTTGGCGGAGCTGCCCGGTTCCAGCCGCTCGAAGAGGGCGAAAAGCTCGGCGGTGGTGGCGGGCACTTCCACGCGGTCCTCGGCTCCGAACACCACCTCGTAGCTGGGATCGAGCCGCAGCAGCTTGTAGTAATCAGCCGCCGAGTGGCCGAAGGATTGGAAAAAACCCTCGAAAACTTCCGGCATCCAGTACCAGCTGGGGCCCATGTCGAAGGTGAATCCTTCTGCGCTGAACTGACGGGCGCGGCCACCGATGCCTTCGTTTTTTTCGAGCACCGTCACCTTAAAACCCGCGCGGCCGAGGTGGGCGGCGGCGGACAGGCCGGCAAATCCGGCCCCGACAATAGTGACATGTTGACTCAAGCAGGCTGGGGATGGTGTATGGGCCTAACAGGATTATGACCGATCGGTTTATCGGTTGTAGGTACTCATGGTATTGGCCAGTCCGTGGGCGCAGAAACTCAGGCTGGCCGCGGCGGCATCCTCGATCAGTTTGGGCAGGTCGATGCGCTCGTCCTCCGTCCATTCGCTGAGCACGTAGTCGGCCTGCTGCCCCGGGTGAAAGTCGCTGCCGATGCCCACCCGCAGGCGGGCGTAATTGTTGCCGCCGGTAAGCCGGTCGATGTCCCTTAGTCCGTTATGGCCGGCATCGCTGCCCTTACCGCGCAGCCGCAGCCGGCCGAAGTCGAGGTGCAGGTCGTCCATCACGACCAAAAGGTTCTCCTTCGGGATCTTCTCGGCCTGCAGCCAGTAGCGGACCGCCTTACCGCTGAGGTTCATGTAGGTGTTGGGCTTGAGCAGTAGGATCTGCTTGCCGCGGTGGGTGATGCGCGCGATGTCGCCGTGGGTATCGGGCTTCCAGTCGTCGCTGATGTCCTCGACCACGCGGAATCCGATATTATGGCGGGTGTTTTCGTACTTGGGCCCGGGGTTGCCCAGGCCTGCGATGAGGAATTTCATGGGGCGAAGGTAAGCGTCGGACGCTTCCAAAGCGTCCGACGCTTTAGACGCTTACCTTCGCCCCGATGCAGTTCGACCTTCAGCACACCGACTCCACCACCAAGGCCCGCACCGGCCGCCTCACCACCGGCCACGGCGATATTGAGACGCCGATCTTCATGCCCGTAGGCACCCTGGGCACGGTGAAGGCCGTCCAGCAGCGGGAACTGAAGGAGCAGGTAAAAGCCCAGATCATCCTCGGCAACACCTACCACCTCTACCTACGGCCCGGCACGGAGGTCCTGGAAGCGGCGGGCGGCCTCCACCGCTTCATGCAGTGGGACGGGCCCATCCTCACCGACAGTGGCGGCTACCAGGTCTTCAGTCTCGCCCACCGGCGCAAGATCACCGAGGAGGGCGCCACCTTCGCCAGCCACATCGACGGCAGCAAGCACCTCTTCAGCCCGGAATCCAGCCTGGGCATCCAGCGCTCCATCGGTGCCGATGTCGTCATGGCCTTCGACGAGTGCCCGCCCTACCCTTCCACACGGGAGTACGCCGAGAACAGCATGCACCTCACCCACCGCTGGCTCGAACGCTGCGTGGCCTTCATGCGGGAGAGCCGGCCGCTCTACGGACACGAACAGTCACTCTTCCCCATCGTGCAGGGCGGCAGCTACGACGACCTGCGCCGCAAGTCCTGCGAATTCATCGCCGGCCAGGACCAGCCCGGCAACGCCATCGGCGGACTCTCGGTGGGCGAGCCCATTCCCGATATGTACCGCATCGCCGAACTGTGCTGCGACATCCTGCCCCGCGATAAGCCCCGCT
The DNA here is from genome assembly GCA_041746055.1 of Lewinella sp. Lineage (GTDB taxonomy): Bacteria > Bacteroidota > Bacteroidia > Chitinophagales > Saprospiraceae > Neolewinella. The sequence continues at coordinate 6,048 of JBGTHX010000068.1, forward strand.
ACCTCATGGGCGTGGGCACTCCCGCCAATATCCTGGAATGCATCGCCCGCGGCGTCGACATGTTTGATTGCGTGCTGCCCAGCCGCAATGCCCGCCACGGCATGCTCTACACCCGCGAAGGCATCATCAACATCCGGAACGCCCGCTGGAAGAACGACCACTCCCCCATCGACGACCGGCCCGATGCCGCCCCCACCTCCCGGGTGCACAGCAAGGCCTACCTCTGCCACCTGCTGCGCTGCGACGAACTCCTGGCCGGTCAGCTGGCCACCCTGCATAACCTTACCTTTTACCTGTCCCTGGTACGCGAGGCCCGCACCCGCATCCTCGACGGCAGCTTCCAAATCTGGAAAGACGCCCTGGTCCCCCAGCTCGAACGAAGAATTTGAACCCCCTCTACCGTGCCGAAGGCATCTCTACTGCAGGGGAGCAAAGCGACCTTGTATCAACCGAGCCCCCGGCTCCTCTACCAGCCGGAAGCGAAGCGACCGGCCCTCTACTAATTCCTACCTTTACGCAAATCCAAAATTGCCCATGGCCCTGAAATACCGCCGCATCATGCTGAAACTGTCCGGTGAGACCCTGATGGGCGACCAGCAGTACGGCATCGACCCCAAGATGCTGGAATACTACACCAAGCAGATCAAGGAACTGATCGACATCGGGGTCGAGGTAGCGGTAGTCATCGGCGGTGGCAACATCTTCCGGGGACTATCAGCCGCCGAGTCGGGCGTCGAGCGCACCCAGGGCGACTACATGGGTATGCTGGCCACCGTCATCAATGGCATGGCGCTGCAGAGCATGATGGAGACCCTCGGGGTGTACACCCGCCTCATCTCCGCCATCGAGATGCAACAGATCGCCGAACCCTACATCCGCCGGCGGGCCATCCGCCACCTGGAGAAGGGCCGCGTGGTCATCTTCAGCGGCGGTACCGGCAACCCCTACTTCACCACCGACAGCGCCGCCGCCCTCCGGGCCAACGAGATCGGCGCGGAAGTGATCCTGAAGGGCACCCGCGTCGACGGCATCTACACCGCCGACCCCGAAAAGGATCCCCACGCGACGAAGTACGAAAGCATTTCCTTCCGGGAGGTGATGAACAAGAACCTGCGCGTCATGGACCAGGCCGCCTTTGCCCTCTGCGCGGAAAACGACCTGCCCATCATCGTTTTCGACATCAACGAGCCGAGCAACCTCCGCAAGATCATGTTCGGGGAGCCGGTCGGCACCCTCGTGACTAACGAGGCCGGCCTCGCTCAAACTCCAGCATAGCCCGCCCGAGCCTTCCGAAAAAGGGCATCCCCACTTCATCGTATTCGTACTGCCCGTCGTTGAAGATGCCGTTGGCATTACTCAGGATGCGGCCCGCCAGGATGAATTCTACTTCCCCGTCCGTGATATAGGCCACGTCCGTCAGGTAGCCGTAGGCCCAGCCGACCTTGTTCAGGATCCGGATTTCATCCGGGATCCGGACGTCATCCCCCCGGTCGCCGTAGATCCAGAATTTGACGTAGTTGTCCGGTTCCGCATAGTGCGGGTAATCACTCTCCCGCGGGCGCTCCGACATGGCCCGGCGCAATAGGGCGTAGTCACCCTCGGTAAGCTGGAAGGTATCGGACACCGCTTCCGGCACCACCACCCGCAGCAGGATATCGTGGAGGTTCCGCAGCGAGAGGTAGTTCTTGCGGCTGAAGTCGAAGGGCCCGTTTACCAGGCTGTCGCCCACGGTATGGCCTGTGCCGCGCTGCTGTCCCGTCACTCCGGGTAACGGATCGTAGTAGGGATCGTAGCGCTCGGCGTTTTGGTAAAGCGTCTGGTAGCCGTCGGCAAAGCGGACCGGATTCAGGTAGCGGTGGGTTTCTGGGTCAAATCCCTCCACACCTACGCGGTGCAGGATCCGGCTGCCGTGGATCCCGGCGGCGTGGAGCGATTTATTGATGTAATCCGGCCCCAGCCATTCGAAGAGGCGGTTGTAGGCGTCGTTGTCGCTGGTCAGGAAGATGCGACGTACGTAGTGGCCCACGGTGGGTAGCCCCGTGGCACTGCTGCTGTCCCGCTCTACGGAACCTTGGGGCGCGGACGCAGGTGCAAGGCCTTTCCCGTGGAACATCGGAGTTGCCGCGTCCATCCCGATCACACCCAGTTCATTCAGGTGCTGCAGGGCGAGCACCGCGATCGGCAGCTTGACGGTACTGGCGGGATAGTAATAGTCCGTCGAGTCGGGCCCCCAGCGGTAAGTCGTCAGCCTCGGCGCCCCGTCCGTAGGCCGGTCGATCCGGGTATAGATCACCTCGATCTGGTAGCGGGCGGGCTCGGCGGTCCAAGGCAGGCTATCCGCCAGGCTTTCGATGAGGTCGGCGAGGGGGTTTTCCTGGGCCGGCAGGCAGCCGGCAGCGACGGTGAGCAGGACCACCAGGGCCCCACGGAGAAGGTGCTGCAACATGCCCCAAGATAATCAGCCCCGCTGCCACTCTCCGTCCAGCAGCCGGAAAATGCCCAGCGGATTGTCGTCCTGTAGCGCGGGCGGCAGCAGCGAGGGCGGGAAATTCTGGTAGCATACCGGCCGGGCAAAGCGCAGGATTGCCCGGGTCCCCACCGAGGTGGTCTTCGGGTCGGTCGTGGCGGGATAAGGACCGCCGTGAACCATGGCGTAGCCCACCTCCACCCCGGTCGGGAAGGCGTTGATGATGAGGCGGCCTACCTTCTGCTCGAGGATATTGACCAGGTCGCCGTATTCCGCCAGATCCCCTTCAGTGGCGAAGAGGGTAGCCGTGAGGTGTCCCCCCAATTTACGGGCGGCAGCCAGCAATTTCTCCCGGGAATCGCCGGTGATCAGAACGGTGGACGGACCAAAGACCTCCTCCTCCAGGTCCGGATCGTCGAGGTAGCGGCCTACCGGGGCCGTAAACACCCGCGCGGCACCGGTGTAACCGGTCTCCCCCTTCCGCCCCTCGGCGAGGAGCTTTACCCGGTTACCCGACTTCAGTTCTTCCACCCCCCGCTCGTACGCCGTACGGATGCCCTCGTTGAGCATCACCCCGGCGTCCACGTCCCGGAAGTGGCCCGCTACGGCATCGGTGAAGCCCTCTGTGGAGGTAGCCACGGGAAGAAATACCAGGCCGGGGTTCGTACAGAATTGTCCCGCGCCCAGCGTTACCGACTGCG
>JBGTHX010000069.1:0-7051 GCA_041746055.1 Lewinella sp.
GAGGTGCGCCGGCAGTTCAGCAGCGGGGATCTGGAAGTGCAGAATATGGTTTACGAACCCCAGCGTATTCTCACCACGCAACGGGACGGTAAACAGGTGCCCGTCGTATCACGGGTGACCACCACCTACGGGCCGGGCTACGCCGCCATGGACGGGATCGAGTTGCGACCGGACAGCATCACCGTAAGCGGCGCGATCGATGACTTGGTCGATATCGATAGCTGGCCGACCCAGCCCTTCGAGCTGAACGGACTGGAATCGAGTGTCCGGCAGGTGGTACCGCTGGAGGCACCGCCGGAGGGCATCACTATCAACTACAGTGAGATCACGGTAGCCATTGACGTGGAGGCCTTTATCGAGCAGCAGTTCCGGGTTCCTATTACCCTGTACAATCCTCCCCGTTCGGATTCTTCGCGGGTATTTCCCGCCTACGTCACCGTCACCGCCCTTATCCCACAGCACACCTTCGGCACGATCCGGGAGACCGACTTCCGCGTGGAGGCCGACCTGAGCCGGATGGAGACCGACGATCCGCACAACACCGTTCCGCTGACCCTGTCCCGGGTGCCGGAAAATCTCACCGAAGTGGAATTTACGCCGCGGGCCGTGGAATACTACATTTACAACCGCCCGCAATAGAGCGGAAGCTAGCGGGCGCGCATGACGCTGACCGGCATATTCCGGTCGTAGTTACCCGTGAGGGTAGGGGTCTGCAGGTTGCCCGTATAGTCGCGAACTTCGCGCCGCACGTAGGCAAAGAGTTCCTCGATGGATACCATGCGGTCGTGGTTAGCGTCCGCCTCGCCCTTCATGCCCCGGATCAGGTAGTGGCTGAACACCCCGGAGCGCAGGCCGCCGTCCTCGAGGCTGATCTCCTCCCCGCGGCTCGACATCATCAGGGCCGTGGAGGCCTCGGCGCTCGTGAGGGCGGAGTAGTAGTCGGAGAGGCTGCCGGTATTGGCTTGCACGCCGCGCTCGCCCAGACTGCCGCTGTGGCAGGCGTCGGCGATCACCATCTTATGGCGGGAGCGGCTTTCTTCCAGGACCTGGTGTACGTCCGTGTGCGCCAGGGCGTTCAGGGAGCCGTCATAGTCCACCGGGAGAAAGGAGCCCTGCAATCCGTGACCGCTGAAGTAAAAGAGGATGACGTCGTTCTCGTCGGCCTTGCGGTAGGTTTCGCGCATGGCGGCCAGGATGTTGTCGTGGGTGGCATCCTCGTCGACCAAGACTTTGACCTGCTCGTCGCTCAGCGCGCCACCCTCGATGCTCTTCAGGAAGGCGTAGAATTGATAGGCGTCGTCGTCGGTGTAGCGCAGCGTCTTCATGTGCTGGTAGTAGGCGCATCCGACCACTACCGCCCAGACCTTCACCTCCGGATCGAAAGATCCGGCGACCTCTTCGGCGGGTGCGCCGGTGGATTCATACATCGGTCGGATCAGCTCCCCGTCGCGCCAGATACCCCCGGCGATCTGTCCGCCGGCGTACTGCATCACGCCCAGCCCGTTGGGCCGGTGATTGGCGAACTGCCCGTGGTAGCTGTTGCCGTTGGGGAACATAACCGTGCCGCGACCCTGGGGCAGGCTGTTGACCGTCTCGCCGAAAAAGGTGGTGCCGTCGGTGTAGGAGTACCGGGACGGACCGTCCGGACAACCGTTCGTGCAGTCTTGCAGGTCCGTGGAATTGCCGACAAAGCCGAGCGCCGCCCAGTCTACGCGGGCCTCCCCGTTGGCCCATTCTCCCTCGTAGACGGTACCGTCGGCGTAGGTGAGTTTTCCACTTCCGTCGCGCCGGTTGTTGGTCCAGAAGCCCACGTAGCGGTCGCCGTTGGCGTATTCCATGGTACCGAACCCCTGGAGGGCGTTGGCTTCCATTTCTCCCACGTAATAGTCGTGATTGGCGAAGGTGTAGGCTACTTCCCCTTCGAGTTGGTCGTCGAGCCAGGTGCCGACGATCTGGTCGCCACCCGCGTAGGTTACCGTGCCGCGGCCGTTGCGGCGGCCTTCGCGCCACATGCCGTCGTAGCGATTCCCCGCCGCGTCGGTGAGGGAGCCCGGTCCGCTCTGGAGCTGATCGCGGAACTGCCCTTTGTATACGGAGCCGTCGGGGTAGGTAAGGGTTCCGCTTCCCGCGAATTTACCCTCGGCGAAGTGCCCGGTGTAGAGCGCGCCGTCGGCGAAGCGGAGGACGCCCTCGCCGGTGTAACAATTGCCTCGCTGACAACGCCCCTGGGCGCTGAGTGCCGCGGTGCAAATAAGCAGCAGCGGCAGCAGAAAAATCTTCAACATGTTTGACGTGTAAGAATGTGTACGGTATCAGATCTCAAACAAAACACCCCGTTGGATAAAGGGCGAGCCAGGTACGGAAGGAAGCTTAGCCCTTCCACCGGTCTGACTGAATCTAAGGCAAAAACAAAAAATTCGTTTCGAGAGAGACGCTGAAATCGAAATATTCAGGTGAGTTACACTTATAGCTATAGGAACACTTCTAAAATTGCACCTTATCCCGGTAGTAAAAGGGGCCAATGACGGAACGGTACCTATCGGCACGGGAACGGTCGGGAAGGCTTTGGACCCCCGGCCTTGCACCGGGTGCCTTACTTTTGACGCCTCACCTGTCACTATTCCATGCGCTATTACTCATTCATAATTTTCTTATTTTGCTCTACTTGTCTGATATCCCAGACTGACGTCTATGAGCGACTCAGCTTTCCGGAAAATCTGGACGACGCTTCCACGCTGAGTCCGCGCCAGTTCCTGGGGTACCGGCTGGGGGAGCGTTTCACGGAGTACGCGCGTTCGGTCAGCTACTTTGAATACCTCGCCGCGCAGAGCCCCCGCGTCCGCCTCGACCGCTATGGCAGTACCTACGAGGGCCGACCCCTGATCCTGCTCACCGTAACGGACGTCGCCAATATGGACCGCCTCGAGGAGATCCGGACCAACCAGCTCAAACTGGTGGACTCCTTCCGGGGGGCGGGCATGCAGGTGCAGGGGATTCTCGACACGCAGCCGGTCATTAACAGCTACAGCTACAACATCCACGGCAACGAGGCCAGTAGCACGGAGGCGGCCATGCAGTTCGCCTACGAGCTCGCCACCTCCGAAGATCCGCGGACACTGGAGGCCCTGCGGGAAACCGTTAACCTGCTCTTCGTGTGCATCAATCCCGACGGGCGCGACCGGTATGTCTACTGGTACAACGGCATGGCCCGGACTACGGGGGGCGAGGAGCCCCGCGACCTGGAGCATTACGCCCCCTTCCCGAATGGGCGCACGAACCATTACTGGTTCGACCTGAACCGCGACTGGATCTGGGGCGTCCACCCCGAAAGCCGCGGCCACACCCGCGCCTACCAAAGGTGGATGCCCAACGTGCACACCGACTACCACGAGCAGGGCTACGAAGCGAACTACTTCACCACCCCCGGTACCACGCCACGCAACCTCATCCTGCCCGACGCCTACGAGGGCTGGACGGACACCTTCGGCCGGGCAAACATCGCCAACTTCGACGCCGAGGGCATCAGCTACTTTACCCGCGACCGCTTCGACTTTTTCTACCCCAGCTACGGCAGCAGCTACCCCTCCGTCATGGGCGCTATCGGTATGCTGAACGAGCAGGGCGGCATCGCCGGCGGCCGGGCCGTGGAGACCGAGGATGGGTATATCCTCACGCTGCGGCAGCGGATCTGGGATCACTACTCCTCCAGCGTGGCCCAGCTGCACACGGCGGCCACTAATCGAAGTGCCCTGCAGCAGTACAGCCTCGCCGCCTGGAATCCACTCAACAGCAAGGCCGAAACCACGGGTTACCTCGTTGAGAACGACGGCAGCGATTACTTTCAGGATCTGCTCGGCCTCCTCCTGATGAATGGCGTGGAGGTCGAGCGCACGCTGGAGCCCCTCACGGTCGACGGCGTGAGCTACCGCAGCGGCGGGGAGGCCACCGAGCATACCCACCCCGCGGGTAGCCTCATCGTGGCCACCGAACAGCCCCGCCACCTCTTCATCAACAGCATCCTGGGCGACCAACTGGAGATCGAGGACAGCGTCATGTACGACATGAGTACCTGGTCCGCCCCACTGGCGTATAATCTGGAGGCTTACAAATTTGGTATTCCCGTCCAGGTAGATACCGAGCCCGTCACGGCCGTTGAAACCTCCGGCAGCGTTACCGGACCGGCGGCCGACCGCCCCGTCTACGCCTACGTCATCGACTGGAACCAGCGCAATGCGCCCCAGGCACTGGCCGATCTTTGGGGGGCTGACATCCGCGTCCGCGCCGCGCTCGAACCCTTTACGACCGACGACGGCCAGACCTTCGGCGCCGGCAGCCTCATCGTCCTCCGCGGGCGTAACCTCGAACAGGAGAGCCGCCTCCCGGCACTCATGCAGCAACTGGCTGAAACCCATGGCCTCCAGGTCAGGTCCTACGCCACGGGTCGGATGCAGGGTGGCAATGACCTGGCCAGCACCCGCAACTTCCCCCTGGCCAAACCGCGGGTCGCCCTCCTCGTCGACGAACCCTTTGATGCCTATACCAGCGGACAGATCTACTTCCTCTTCGACTGGGAAACCCGGCTGCCCGTCACCCGCATTCGCACCTCCGTACTGCGGCAAACGGCGGTGCCCAAGTTCGGCTCGCGGTACGGCTACGCCGATCTCAACGACTACGACGTCCTCATCCTGCCCGATGCCGATAATCTGGAAGCCGTCTTCGGAAAGGAGGAGCGGGAAACGCTCAACGACTGGATCTCGGCCGGCGGTACCCTCGTGACGGTGGGCAGTACGGCCACCTTCTTTACCGCGGACCGAAAGTTTACCGACCAGAAAATCATAGAGCCGGGCCGGGATACTTCGCTGGAAGCCAGTTTGCTCACCTACCAGGAGCGAACCAATTACTACGGGCAGAAGAATATCCCCGGCACCGCACTGAACGCTACCCTCGATATCACCCACCCGCTGGCGTTCGGCCTAAAGCCGGAGGTGTACACGCTAAAATTCGGCAGCTCGGCCCTGCTCCCGATGGCGGGGCTGCAGTCCGTAGGCCGCTACGCTACCGACTCCACCCAGGTACTCGCCGCCGGCTACGCTCCGGGTAAAAGCCTGGACCTGCTTGCGGGAAACACCTGGGCGGGAGTGCGCACCATCGGCCGCGGGAAAATCGTCTACCTGGTGGACAATCCCCACTACCGGATGTTCTGGCGGGGCCCCAGCCGCCTCATGCAGAATGCCGTGATGATGGTGCCGGGCATGTAAACCTGTAGGCGGGCGCAGGAAAGATCGCAGCGGCCCGGAAACCACCGCCCCGGGTTGCCGTTGTAGGTACATACACTAAATTTTATACCGTCTGATGAAGCACTGCTATCTCCTCACCCTCCTTTGCACCGGCGTCCTCGCCTCCTGCGCCGAAAACCGCAGCACCACCGCCGAGGCTACCCCGCCGCAGACCACCACGCCGGCCCCCTCCGATGATATGACCGAAGATGTGGAGGTCCATCCCATTTTCCACGGTTCCGTGGTACTGACCCAGGGCGACCGCACCATATTCGTCGACCCCTACGGCGGAGCTGAACGCTACACCTCTTACGGCGCGCCCGACCTGGTGCTGATCACCCACACCCACGGCGATCACCTGGACCCGGCCACCCTCGAGGGCCTGGATCTTACCCGCGCCACGCTGGTGGCCCCCGCCGCCGTGATGGAAGCCAATAAGAATACCACTTTCGCGGATATGCACGCGCTGGCCAACGGAGAAACCTACGACTGGAACGGCGTTACGATCGAAGCGATTCCCGCCTACAACCCCCCGCCCAAGGAGAATTTCCACCCCGAAGGACAATTCAACGGCTACGTGCTGGAATTCGGTGACGACGGCGAACGCATTTACCTGAGCGGCGATACCGAAGGAGTGCCTGCCATGCGGAACCTGGAGGACATCGACGTAGCCTTCGTGTGCATGAACATGCCCTACACCATGGACATCGAGCAGGCCGCCGATGCCGTGACCGATTTCGCCCCCGCGGTGATCTACCCGTACCACTACCGCAACCAGGACGAAACCAAGAGCGACGTAGAGGCTTTCCGCAAGCTGGTCAACGACGAAAATCCCGATATCGAGGTTCGCCTCGAAGACTGGTACGCCGAGAACTAGCTCTTCTCGTCCGGGCCACAGCCCTAAGCGGGCAGCAGGCACACCTGGAGCAGCAGTCCGGATAGAGATAGATTAGCAGCCATACAGATTTGCCTCAGGACAGGGGCACGTCCACCTTGCGGTAGGCTGCTACCACCGCGTTCTCACCGGCGTCGCCTTCGCCGCTGATGCCGTGTTCCATGCCGTACACGCCTTGGTATCCCTTGCTGTGAATGTGCGCCAGGACTTTTTCGTAGTTGATCTCTCCGGTGGTGGGTTCCTTGCGGCCCGGGTTATCACCGATCTGGAAATAGGCGATCTCCTCCCAGGCGGCGTCGATATTGGGAATGAGGTTGCCCTCCTGGATCTGCTGGTGGTAGATGTCGAAGAGGATCTTGCAGGAGGGGCTGCCCACGGCCTGACAGATCGCGTAGCCCTGGGCGGCCTTGGTGAGGAAGAGTCCGGGATGGTCGCGGTAATTGAGGGGCTCCAGTACCATGACGAGTCCGTGCGGCTCGAGAATGGCGGCTCCCTGCTTCAGGGTTTCCACCACGTTGGCCATCTGATAGAAGGGTTCCAGGCGCATCTGTACGAAGCCGGGTACCACCGTCATCCAGGTGGCACCGCAGCGCTTGGCTACGTCGACCGACTGGCGGATGTTCTCGAGGAAGGCGTCGCGGTGCTCGCCGGCGCCGTTTGTAAGGGTGGGTTCCTTCCAGTTGATCTGGTTGGCTACGAAGACCCCCATCTGCATTCCTTTTTCGTCGAGCAACTTGCCGATCTTTTCCTGCATCGAGGGCTCCCGTCCGCCCATGCCATTGTCTTCCCAGGCGTGGAACCCCATATCTGCGGCCCAGCGCACCTGATCAAGGTAGTCGCCACCCGCCAGCCCCTTGAACATGCCGTCGTGGGGGGCGAA
>JBGTHX010000070.1:0-3117 GCA_041746055.1 Lewinella sp.
AATCTTGCCGGCGGCCGGGCTGGGGGTGCCGGTGGCGTAGGTAGCCTCGCCGGAGGGGGCGGGGGCGGGGGTGGGGGCCGCTTCTGCCTGAACCGCGGGTTCGGCTGCTTCCCCGTCGGAATCGTCGGAGACGCTGGTGTCGATCTTCGCGACCAGGGCGCCAATCTTGAGGTCATCGCCCTCGCTGGCTACGTAAATGAGCTTTCCGGAGGCCTCGGCGGGAAATTCCAGGGTCGCTTTATCGGACTCGAACTCGCAGATCGGCTCGTCGAGCTCCACGAAATCGCCGTCGCCCTTGAGCCATTCGGAGAGGGTTACTTCGGTGACGGATTCCCCGATGACCGGGACTTTCATTTCGACGATGCTCATACGTGGGCGGACTTTCGTGGGTTAACGCGGCAACGCGGCCGCGGTTGAGCGCGTAAAGGTACAGCATGCGGTAACTTTCCATGACACTAGACGGACCGATGGTATTTTCGCCCCGATGCCACGCCGCCGCCCCATTCCCCGATACCGCTACTGGTTGAGTTACCTGTGGGAGCAGTCCCTGGAGGTCACCGAATCGGAGTACAACGCCTACCTGGAGGTGTGCCTCATCCACGGGCGGTTTCAACTGGTGGCCGAGGACGCCATCTACAGCTTCGGCGACTACTACCTCAACTTCCGGAAGGTCTTCGAGGTCTTTGACTTCGACCGCCTGCCCGCCGATGCCTCCGTACTGGTGCTGGGTCTCGGCCTGGGCAGCATCCCCGAACTGCTGGAGCGGTACCTCGGGCTGGATTATACCTACGTAGCCGTGGAGATCGACCCCGTGATCATCGGGCTGGCGAGCACCTATAGCCTGCCGGCCCTGTGCTCTCCGATCGAGGTGGTGGAGGCCGACGCCGTCCGCTTCCTGGAGGCCGACGACCGCCGCTTCGACCTCATTTGCGTGGACGTGTTTCAGGACGCCACCGTGCCCGCCCACCTGGACGGTACCGGCTTCGTGCAGCTGCTCCAGGATACCCTGAACCCGGGCGGTGCCCTGATCTACAACCGGATCGCGTCGAGTATCCCGGACCGCACCTCCGCCCGCCGCTACTATGAGGAAATCTTCGCACCCGCGTTCCCGACCCCACAGCTGTACGACACCGGGGGCAATTACCTGCTGCTCAACGACCGTCAATTTCTTACTTTACCCGAATGAAGCGTATCTGTCCCGAGTGCGGGGAGGCATACACCGGGCGGTCCGACAAAAAATTCTGCTCGCCGACCTGCCGGGCCACCCACCACAACCGCGCCCGCGCCGAAGAGCAAAGTTTTCAGCGGAGCATCAACAACATCCTGCGCCACAACCGCAACGTGCTGGCCGAACTCAACCCGGACGGCAAGGCCAACGTGCGCCGCGACCGCATGATCGACCGCGGTTTCAAGTTCCGCTACTTCACCAACGAATACACCTCACGCAACGGAAACCTCTACCACTTCTGCTACGACTACGGCTATAAGGTCGAGGACGGGGAGTGGGTGCTGGTGATCAAGCGGCAGGAATACGTTGAATAGAGCTCACTGCGCTCGCGGTAGAGGGGAGATTATTTCGGGAATAAGCGGCGGATCGCGGTTTCGCGGGCGGTGAAGATACCTTCCACCTGGCGGCGTACGAAGATGCGGTCGGCGATGGAGCCGAGGGGGCCGAGGGGAGCCTGGTAGTGGAGGATGTCGTGCATCTCGGTCCGGTTCTCGGAAAGGGCGCGGAAATGGTGCTGGTGGTGCCAGAGGGCGAAGGGGCCCACGCGCTGGTCGTCGATAAAGTGAGTGAGGGGCTCGATGTGGGTGATCTCGGTGACCCAGTCGGTGGTGAGGCCCGGGAAGGGGGTGACGCGGTACTGGATAATCATGCCCTCGTACATCTCTACGCCGCTTACGGGGGAGGAGATGCGGAAGTGCACGTCCGGCGGCGTGAGCTTTTCCAGGTTTTCGGGGCGGCTGAAGAAATCCCACGTCTCCTGGAGGGAACGCGGAACGGTGGTGGTGAATTCGAGTCTGCGGGGGGTCAAGGGCGGTACAGATGATCGCCGCCGGAGTACGGACGGCGGGAAACAATAGGATCGGCCGGACGGCGGGCCGACGTCAACACAATGTTTGTAAACTATTAAATAATAGCAAAGATTAGTTAGGTCCTACGGGATAGGAGTATATTTGTGCGCGGATTCAGCTTAATTCTTTTGGGCTTACCTTTTTAGACACACCCACACCTTTAACATCAGACATCGGATACATCATGCAAGTACAAATACAAACCCGCTACGGCGACGCCGAGCTGGCCGAATTCAAGGCCATCATCGACCAAAAACTTGCCGAGGCGCGTAAGCAGCTCGACTTTTACAGGGCCCAGGTCACCGAGCAGGCCAACAGCGAAGACGGCAAAGTGCGCGGTCTCGACGATGGTACCGGCACCATGGCCACCGAAGAGCTCCACCGGCTCGCCAACCGGCAGCAGCAGCTGATCTCCCACTTGGAGAACGCCCTGCTCCGTATCCAGAACAAGGTGTACGGCATCTGCCGCGTCACCGGCGAACTCATCAGCGCCGACCGCCTCCGGATCGTCCCCCACACCACCCTGAGCATCCACGCCAAGCAAAACCGGTAAGTTGCTTCGACCGTTCCGTTCTGCATGAACCGTAAGGCGATCGTATTTCTCATTCTCCTTACGGTTCTGTTGCTCGACCAGGCCCTGAAGGTCTGGGTCAAGACCCACCTGGCCTACGGGGAGGAGTTCAGCCTGCTGGGTAGCTCCCGCGTCCTCATCCACTTCGTGGAGAACAACGGCATGGCCTTCGGCCTCAGCCTGGGTGGTCGCCTGGGCAAACTCGGCCTCAGCCTCTTCCGCTTGCTCGCGGTGGTGCTCCTGGCCTATTATCTGCTGCGGCTCGTCCGGGAGGGCGCGCCCCGCCTGCTGTTAGCCGCTTTCGCCTTCATCGAGGCGGGCGCGCTCGGGAACATCATTGACAGTGCCTTCTACGGGGTGCTGTTCTCGGCGTCCAGCCCCCACAGCGGTGTGGCGGAATTTCTGCCCGCCGGGGGCGGTTATGAAAGTTTCTTCCACGGTCGCGTGGTGGATATGCTGTACCTGCCGCT
>JBGTHX010000071.1:0-11006 GCA_041746055.1 Lewinella sp.
GCCAGGCCTACGAGCAAAAAATGCAATCACTCATCAGCCAAGCCTGAGGCGAAGTCTCTGTCCACTTTCTTGAGCAGGTCCACACATCTTACGGGGCTTTGTATGTTGCTGCACCCGCAACATGACCCGCTCCAGGCATCATGAGGCTACGTACCTCGCCGCATCCGATGACTTCCGCAACCCGCAACCCGACACCTGACACCCGAAACCCGCAACCCGCAACCCGCAACCCGAAAAACCACTAATTTTCTAAACAACTACCAGCAACCTGTAAACCCGATAGTTGTTATACGAATACAATTAATGTACATACAATATTATATACATGAACACCTTCTATCATCCCTCCGATTCCCGCGGCCACGCTAACCACGGCTGGCTGAATACCCACCACACCTTCAGTTTCGCCAGCTACCACGATCCGGAGCGGATGCACTTCGGGGTATTGCGCGTGCTGAATGACGACGAGGTCGTGGCCGGACGTGGCTTTGGCAGCCACCCCCATGATAATATGGAGATCATTTCCATTCCCCTGGAGGGTGACCTGCAGCATAAGGACAGCATGGGGAACACCACCGTCATCCGGGAGGGGGATATTCAGGTGATGAGCGCGGGCACCGGCGTGGTACACTCCGAGAAGAATAATAATCTGGATAAGCCCGTCAAATTTCTCCAGATCTGGATTTTCCCCAATGAGCGCGGCGTAACCCCCCGCTACGATCAGATCAAGATGGATCCCTCGCTCGAAGAGAACCGCTGGCATACCGTCCTTGCCCCCGCACCTCAGGACGGTGCCGTCTGGATCCACCAGGATGCCTTCTTCAGCATCGGTCGCTTCGTTGCGGGCTACCAGACCGAGTATGTCCTCAACCGGAAGGGCCATGGCGTTTACCTGTTCGTCCTGGAAGGTGAGATCGAGGTGAACGGCCACCACCTGGGTCGCCGGGACGGGCTGGGAATCACCGCCACCGAACAGTTCACGGTCACCGCCGGTCCGGAAGGGGCCCGCGTACTGGCTATGGAGGTCCCGATGAACTGAAGGGGCTAGCGGCTGAGTGCCGATCTCTCTCCCGCGAAGTTGATCACGGCCACGTTCTCCGCCCCGGCCGGGAGCCACAGGGTACGGCTGCGCTGACTGAGGTATCCGTTGCCGTAGTAGACCTCCTGTAGGGTGGGCTTACCGTCCAGCGTGAAGGTCACCCGCTGCGCATCGGCCGGAGTGGGCAAGGGTGTCCCTCCGGCCGATGGGAGGGTATAAGCGGTGGTCGGTCCACGGTTTTCGGAGGCGACCAGCGTCTGCTGTCCGGCTACTTCCATGACCGTCAGGCTCCGGCCGTTACCGGGAACGAAGAAGTCCTGCTCCGCCGCGGTGGCAAAGGAGCGCGTCGCCGGATCGAAAGTAAGTACGAGTCCGTTCAGCGCGTCCAGCGTCCCCATGCCGGTCTCCGTACCGAAGTCGTTACCGATCAGCACCAGATCCGGGTAGGCGTCTCCGTTCACGTCCAGCACCTGCATGCCGTACACCGGGGCCACCTGGGCCGCGCGGGGTAGGTCGTGGAAGGTGAACGTGCCGTCGCCCATATTTTCGATCCACGCCGAGCGTAGGTAGTTGCTGCGCAGCGTGGTCACTTCCGCATTGGGGTAAAGTTTGAGTAGGTCAGCGATGGTCGCCCGGCCGAACTGCTCGTGGCGGGGGAATTTTCGTTTCACGCTGATCAGCTGCTTTTCGGTATCGTTGCGCTGGTTGTGGGGAAATTCCTGGTAGGTACCATCCTCGGCGAGCGCGTAGTCGGCAACGATGAGGTCGTAGCCCCCGTTTCCGTCCAGGTCACCGCCATACAGGCCCACATAGTCCTGGCCGCTGCCCCCGTACAGGTTATTCGCCCCGAAATTCCCGGCCACGTAGTCAATATCCCCGTCGCGGTCAAAGTCACCCGCCGCCAGTCCGTTCCACCAGCCAACGTGCGCGCCGAAACTCTCGGGAGTAACTTCTTCCAGGCTTCCCTCCCGGTTTTCGAACAGCCGCAGTCCCATTCCTTGCCCGGCGATCAGCAGGTCTATCCAGCCATCGTTATTGTAATCGGTCCACAATGCATCGGTGACGAGGCCCAGCGCGGTAAATGCCGGCGGGGACGCAGGTGCGAAGGCTCCCCGCCCGTCATTCGTCAGGAGGTAACTATCTACCGACTCCGGAAACCGGCCGGGTGCCAGGCGGCCCCCCACGAAGAGGTCGAGGTCTCCGTCGCGGTCGTAGTCGGCCGCCCGTACGCAGGAGCCACTGGAGTGTACTTCCGGCAGGGCACCCTGCGCCGCACTGAAGTTCCCCTGGCCATCATTCAGCAGGAGGCGGTCCAGTAGTTCGGGGCGGTCGAGCGGGAACTCGCTACCCCCGCTGACCAGGTAGAGGTCGTGGTCGCCGTCGCCATCCGCATCGAAGAAGAGGCACCCCAAATCTTCGGCACCCGCCCCGTCTTCCGGGAAGGGGGCGGGGGAGTAGGTGGGGCTGCCGTCGGCGTTCCGGCCCTGCAGCAGCAGGTTGCCGCTGTGGAAGTGGGACCCGGTACGGAATATATCCTCCAGGCCGTCGCCGTTCACGTCCGCTACCGCCAGCCCCGGTCCGAATTCAGACAGCTTATGGGGGAGGAGGGGTTGTACGTTGAAGTCAATGAAGAGGCTGTCCCGGTGGTCAGGCAGCTTTCCCAGGATGTCGCTGCGCGCGAACAGTGGGGTGGGGACAGGCCGGTCCGAAACCGGTGTGGTGGAACGCTGACCGCTTGCCTTGGACAGGACCAATTTTTGGTCCCAGGCTACGTCCTTATATATATAGGACTCGCCGTCGGGCCAGTTCACCCGCAGCGAAAGCAGGGTGTCGGTGGGGCCGAAGCCGAAGTGGAGGACATCGGCCACGCTCGATAAGAAGCCCCGTACAGGTTGGTTGTAGGCGGTTTGCTCTCCGCGAAGGGTCTCCACGGTGACGCGGGCCCCGATGGCCTGGGTATTCATGCCCTCTCCCTGGAGGCTTACCTGCAGCCAGTGGCTGGAATCCGGCCGGGTGTCCGCCGTGATCAGATCATTACGGAAGAGGAAGCAGCTGTCGTTGATGTTGTTGACCACGTAATCCAGGTCACCGTCGTTGTCGAGGTCGGCGTAGGCGGCGCCGTTGCTGAAGGAGGGGTAGTTAAAGCCCCATTCGGCGGTGCGCTTGGTAAAGTGGGGGAGGAGGTTCCCATCGTTCTCGTAGGCGTAATTGGCAATTTTTACCGAGGGGATCTGTGCGAGGCGGGTTTCGCCACTGGCGAGGTTACTCATCACTACGTTGTAGTCCATGAAGTCCCGGTCGGTTATGTCCCGCGGGAATCCGTTGGTGATGAGCAGGTCGCGGTCGCCGTCATTATCCACGTCGGCCGCCAGGGGGCTCCAGCTCCAGTCGGTGGCAGATACGCCGGCGAGCATGCCTATGTCCGTCATGACAAGGGCACTATCTCCCCGCGGGTGGGTCAGCTGCAGGGTATTTCGGGCAAACTGGGGTATATATTCGTACCGATGGTTGTTGATGTAAGTGTTGTAGTTATTAGGGGGGAGCATGGCCTTGCGGCGGAGGTTGTTCTCGGGGAACATGTCCACGCTGAAGACGTCTTCCCGTCCGTCGCCATTGAGGTCGGCCACGTCATTACCCATGGCCGAGTAACTGGTGTGTTTTAGAACTTCGGCGGCGCGGTCTGTAAAGGTGCCATCCTGATTATTTACCCAAAGGAGGTCATTGCTCAGGTAGTCATTGGTGATGTACAGGTCCGGCCAGCCGTCGGCGTTGATATCGCAGACGCTGATGCCCAGCCCGAATCCTTCCTTGAGGATGCCGGCCTCCCGGGTGATGTCGGTAAAGTGGGGGAGGCCGTCGGCCCCCAGGCCATCGTTGCGGTAGAAGTGATCGTTTTTGCGGCCGGTACCGTCGTTGACCTTGGGCAGGTAGCGGTTGGGAATGGCGCGGTTGTCCATCTCGTTGACCAGCACGTACAGGTCGAGATCGCCGTCGCGGTCGAAGTCGAGGAAGGCGGAATGGGTGGAATGGGAGGTATCGGCGATACCGCAGGCGGCGGCGGCTTCGGTGAAGGTGGGAATGACCACGCCTTCCGCCGAGGTGGTGGTGCCGGTATTCAGGTACAGCAGATTCGTCCGGCGGCTTCCCGGCTCGTAGATGGTGGCGTTGACGTAGAGGTCGGGCTTCCCGTCGCCGTTGACGTCGCTGACGGTAATGCCGCTGCACCAGCGTCCCCGCCCCGCCACGCCGGCCGCCTCGGTCACGTCGAGGAAGCGGAAGCCCCCGAGGTTGACGAACAGTTTATTCGTGGTGGTATTCCCGGTAAAGTAGAGGTCGGTGAGCCCGTCGCCGTTGAAGTCGGCCGCCCCGACTCCACCCCCATTGTAGACGTACTCGAAGTCGAGAATGTTAAAGGTGTCGTCTTCGGTGATGCGATTGGCGAAGTCCAGGCCGCTTTTCGAGGTAGGTATGCGTTGGAATAGCGTGGACGGGGCGGCATCCCGGCAACCGTACATCAGTAAAAATCCAAAAACGAGCAGGCAGAATGGTAGACGCATGAACAATGTTAAATTGGACGACAAGATAAGCAGGGTGCGTTGGGTGTCCGTACCGCGATTACGCCGCCTGCGTGCTAAAACTAAATTTATCGCCGCTAGGATGTTACCGAAAATTGGTATGTTAGCGTCCCTTAAGCGCACTGCAAGAACCCTTGGGGTCCATTTCCCAATAACCTTCTGAACTCACTAACTTAATCTCGATCATGAAACAACTACTTAGCCTTTTGATGGCGTTGCTGTGCTCAGCAGCCGTCTACGGGCAAACTACCGTTACCGGTACGATCACCGACCCGGACGGCTTTCCGCTGGTCGGCGCGACCGTCCTGGCCAAGGGGTCTTCCGCCGGTACGGTGGCCGACCTGGACGGAAATTACTCCCTTACCGTTCCAGCCGACGTGGTGGAGCTAGTCTATTCCTACACTGGTTACGAGACCCAGACCCTCGTGCTGAGCGGAGAAACCGTCGTCGATGTCGTCATGACGGAAGGTGTCGCCCTCGACGAGATCGTCGTGACGGGCTACTCGGTAACTACTAAGCGGCAGACGACCGCCGCGATTTCTACGGTGTCGACCGAAGAGCTTGCGGCCGTGCCTTCGGGCAACGTGGAGCAGCAGCTACAGGGCCGAGCAGCCGGTGTTACCGTGATCACCAACGGCCAGCCGGGTACCAACTCGATTATCCGTATTCGTGGTTTCGGCTCCTTTGGGGGCAACTCTCCGCTTTACGTAGTAGACGGTGTACCCGTAGGTGGAATCGGTTTCCTTTCTCCCGACGACATCGAGGCGACCTCCGTGCTTAAGGATGCTTCTTCGGCCTCGATCTACGGTGCTCGCGCCGCGGGCGGCGTCGTGGTTATTCAAACCAAACGGGGCAGCAAGACGCCCACGCCCTTACAGGTCAGCTACGACGGTTTGATAGGTTTCACCGACCCGGGTACCGGACAATCGGTACTTACCCCCCAGCAGGATGCAGAAAAGACATTTGAAGCTCTGCGTAATGGCGGGCTGCAACCGGGCGATGAGGGTTGGGGCCATCCCCAGTACGGTAACGGTGCCACCCCGGTACTCCCTGACTACCTCCTGGTAGGAAGCCGCAACGGGGTAGTCGGAAGCGTAGATCTAAGCGCCGAAGAACTGAACTACAATGTCGACCCTAGCGCCGGTGGTCTGTACCAGGTGGTAAAGGCCAACAAAGAAGGCACTGACTGGTACGATGCGATCACTCAAACCGGGGTCCTCAACCGCCATACCCTCGGATTCCAGGGTTCGACGGAGGCCGCTCGGTACTATTTAGGACTGGGTGTGCAGACCATCCAGGGTATCCTGAAGAATAACGGAGCAGACCGGTACAGCTTTCGTATGAACACGGAGTTTAATCTCGGTAGCAGGGTTCGCATCGGCGAGAACCTGCAATTCACCTATAGCACCCAGCGCGGATTTACCGGCGGTGGTGGCGGACAGAACGTGGCCCGGGAGGAAAACAGCATTCTTGGTGCGTTCCGGATGAACCCCCTCATTCCCGTTTACGACGAATTCGGCGGCTACGCCGGCACGGCGGCCCGGGGCTTCAACAACCCCCGCAACCCCGTAGCCGAGCGCGACGGCGTGGCAGACAACCAGAACTTCAATACCGGTGCCTTTGGCAACTTCTACGTAGAGGTAGAGCCGGTCGATGCCCTCGTACTGCGGTCCAGCATCGGTGGTAACTACGGTGCCTACAACGGCAACTTTTACAACCGTCAGACCTACGAGAACTCGGAGAACAACGCCAGTTTTGGCTACGGCGAGTATCAGGGTTACAATTACGACTGGACTTGGACGAACACCGCTAAGTATAATACCAGCTTCGGAGCAAACAACGTCGATGTCTTGGTTGGCATAGAAGCACTGAGCGTCGGAAACGGCCGCAATAGTGGTGCTAGCGGTATCAACCCCTTCAGCCGGACGGTTAATTTCATTAACCTCAATAACGTCACGCCCAACCCGCCCAGCAGCAACTTCAACGTACCCAGTAAGTTCTTCTCCGTTTTCGGTCAGGTGAACTACAACTGGAATGACCGCTACTACCTTTCCGGTGTGCTGCGCCGCGACGGTGCCAGCCGGTTCGGTTCTGACAACCGCTACGGTGTTTTCCCCGCCGTATCTGCCGCCTGGCGCGTAACGGGAGAGGATTTCATGCAGAACCAGACTTTTATCGCCGACTTGAAGATTCGTGGTGGCTACGGCGTCATGGGCAACTCCAACAACGTAAACGCCGACAACCGCTTCAACCTGTATTCCCAGGGGGTAGGGCAGGGTAGCTACCCGATTTCCGGTAGTAATACCTCGGCCAGCAACGGCTTCTATCTCAGCCGTATCGGTACCGAGCGTGCCAAATGGGAATCGAGCGAAACCGCTAACATCGGATTCGATGCGACTTTCGTAGGCGGGAAGTTCGACTTTATCGTTGATTTTTGGCGCAGGAATACCAATGATCTGTTGGTGCAGCTTCCGCTGCCCGCGGTCACCGGACCCGTTGCCACCGCACCGGTGGTTAACGTGGGCAGCATGCGTAACCAAGGCATCGACGGCCAGTTGATCTACCGCGACAAGTTCAACCAAGACTTCAGCTTCGAGCTCACCCTCAATGGTGCGTTGCTGCAAAACGAAATCACGAAGTTCACCGACGACACCGACTTCTTTGATCGATTCGGTACCCGTATCAACGGTGCTATCGTGCGTAACGAGGTAGGTCGTCCACTGTCCTCCTTCTTCGGGTACAAGGTGCTCGGCCTGTTCCAGTCCGACGCTGAAGTGCAGAGCGCCCCTACCCAGGACGGCGCCGCTCCCGGCCGCTTTCGCTTTGAAGACAACAATAGTCGCGGAGACGACGGCGAGCTGACGGGCATGCCCGACGGCATCGTTGACGAAGCCGACCGTACCTTCCTCGGAAGTGCCGTACCCGACTTCACGGGTGGTCTGAACCTGAAGTTGATGTACAAAGGTTTCGACCTGACGACCTTCTTCTACGCCAGCCTCGGTAACGAGATCTACAACAACTCTAAGTGGTTCACTGATTTTTACGGCACCTTCACCGGTGCGGCTGTCTCCACTCGCGTGCTCGACAGCTGGACTCCGCAGAACACGGACACGGACGTTCCGATCTACGAAGAGGCCTCCAACTTCAGCACTTCCCAGCAGTCCAACAGCTACTACGTGGAGGATGGATCGTACCTGCGTCTCACCAACCTGACCCTGGGCTACACCTTCGGTAACAGCTCATTTGGTGGCTCGTTCTCCAACCTTCGACTGGCGGTATCCGGCAACAACCTGTTTACGATTACCGGTTATGACGGTTTGGACCCTGCCGTAGGTGGCTCGGCTGATACTGACTTCGGCGTCGATGTGGGCAACTATCCCGTCACCCGTAGCTTCAACTTTCAGCTCAGTGCTGACTTTTAATCACTACTTGCAATAACAATATCATGCGATTATATAAAATACTACCTCGCTTCGTGCTGGGTGCAATCATGATTGGAGGCCTGCTCACTACTTGTCAGGACGAATTCTTAGAAGTATCCCCGCGGGGCGTTCTCGCCCCCGAAGTACTGGGTACCAAGTCCGGTATAGAAGGAGTGGTACTCGGTGCCTATGCCCAGCTCGGCGGACGGGGCAACTACTTCAGCGGTGCCTCCAACTGGGCCAACGGATCCATCCAGGGCGGTGAAGCCAATAAAGGTACCGAAGACGGTGACTTTTCGGATATCAACGACCTGGTGCGGTACCAGCTCAACCCTACTTCCCGCATCCCGAACGACCGCTGGGTAGGACTGTTTGAAGGTGTTGCCCGGAGCAACGCGGCACTGACCCTGCTGGCGCAGTCGGAAGATCCCCTCCTTCGGGACGCCGACCGGGCAAGACTGGAGGCTGAGGCTCGTTTCCTGCGCGCCCACTACTACTTTCAGCTGCAGATTTCCTACGACCAGGCTCCCTTCCTGACTCCGGGCCTCACCGTGGAGGAGCAGCAGACCGTGGTTTCTACCTCTAACTGGGGCGAAATAGAAGCAGACTTCCAGTACGCGTTCGAAAATCTCCCGGAAACGTTTTCCGAAGCCGGACGTGCTAATAAGTGGGCCGCCGGTGCCTACCTCGGTAAAACCTACCTCTTCCAGGGAAAATGGAACGACGCCAAAACGATATTGCAGAACGTAGTAGATAACGGGCAGACCACCAATGGCCAAAAGTATGGGCTGCTGGACAACTACGCCAGTGCCTTCAATGCCGACTTTGACAATAGCATGGAATCGGTGTTCGCCGTACAGGCTGCCGCCAACAGTGGTACTACCAACGTGGCTAACCCTGACTTCGTCCTCAACTTTCCCCACAACACGGGATCGAGCGGCCCGGGAAACTGCTGTGGCTTTTTTCAGCCGACCTTCGACCTGGCGAACTCGTTCCGGACGGAAGATGGCCTTCCCCTCTTAGACAACAGCTACAACGACGAGGGTAATCGCCTGAAGAGTGATTTCGGTTTGTTGAGCGCCGATGCCTACACTCCTGGTAACGAGCCTGTCGATCCCCGCCTGGAGCACAGCATCGGGCGTCGCGGTATTCCTTATCTGGGCTGGGGACCTCACCCCGGTCAGGATTGGATCCGTAAGCAAGATAATGGTGGCCCCTATTCGCCCAAGAAGTTCGTTTACTACGCCGATCAGGAAGGCACCTCCAGCGACGGTACCTCCTGGACCCGCGGTTACGGTTCCATGAACTACAACATCATCCGTTTTTCAGACGTGCTGCTCATGCTGGCCGAGGCGAAAATCGAAACGGACGACGTGGAAGGCGGTCGAGAGCTCATTAACCAAGTTCGCGCCCGGGCAGCTGGCGATGCTAGCCTTCTCAAGACCGATACGGGAGAAGATGCTTCCAACTACAGCATCAGTGAGTACGAAAGTTTTGGCAGCGCCGACGAAGCCCGCCGCGCACTCTACTTTGAGCGGAAGCTCGAATTGAGCGGTGAAGGACACCGTTTCTTCGATCTGCGCCGCTGGAACCTGGCCGAGACCGAGCTGAACCGGATCATTGACTTCGAGAAGCAGTTCCTGCCGCTACCCTACCGGGGCGCCGAATTCAACACCCCTCAGGATCTCTACTACCCCATTCCCCAGGCTCAGATTGACCTACAGGGTACGGCGGTATTGCCGCAAAATCCAGGATACTAATCCATCAAGGTACAAGCCGGAACAACCGGCTATGGCAAAGCGGCCAGTGTCCTTCGGGATGCTGGCCGCTTTTCGTTGGGGGACAAGTGGTGATATTGGTCCGAACTACCGCAGGATTACCAGCTTCTCCAGGTCCCCGTTGATCACGTTCGTTCCATCTCCCAGCAGGCGTACCTGGTAGAGGTAAACGCCGCGGGCCAACTGGTCGCCGTAGTCATCCAAACCATCCCAGGCGATGCAGTCGTCCTGGCGGACGGAGCCGTCGCTGAAGGGGAAGGGAGCCTCCAGGGTTTTGACCAGGCGCCCGCTGACGGTATAGATCTGGACAATGGCCGTGACTTCCTGCCCGATCAGGGTGTGGTCGAACTGAAAGCAAGTGGAGGTGGTGAAGGGGTTGGGATAATTGAGTACGTGCGAGAGCGAGTTGCCGGAGGCACTCGCCACGATAAAGTCGGTCGTCGACACCGAACTGTTATTGGCTACGTCCCACGCCCGGACCGAGAGGGTGTGACGGCCGGGCTCCAGATCGAAGAGGGGGTAGCGGACCTTGCCGCTGCGGAAATTGTCGACGTCGGCTTCGTAGTAGTCGTTGAGCACGATGGGGTTCCGGGTATCCTCATCGATGACGGCTTCCAGGTCATGGCCGATACTGTTGCCGGTTACGTTAATGCCGAGGTCGTCGGATAGATGCAGGATGAGCACCGGATCCTCGCTGACCTCTGCGCCGGGTACGAAGTCGGTATCGTCCAGGTAGACGTCCACTACCGGGCCCTCGTCATTCGCATTGATGTTTTCTCCGGTCCCGCCTATGATCAATCGGTCGTAATAACCGGCGGCATCGGTCCGGGCGGAGCGGTCGGCGGCGTAGTAGCTCACCTTGCCCGGGCCAAAATCATAGTCGATGTCGCTCGGTACTACGAATTCAAAGGAAAACTTACCGTTGGTGACGGTGGCCCGGCCCCGGAATACAATATTACGCTGAACGTCAATTTCCAGGAGAGGGCTGTCGCTGTCTTGCTGGAGGGTGGGTATCGTCTGTTCCTTATCGAAGATGGTGGGGTAGACCTCGCCGTTGAAGTTGGTTAGCAGGTTGCCGTTGACGTCGACGATTTCTCCGCTGATCCGCATTTGTTGCAGGGCGCGCACCGTGTCCGCACGGGCGCTGTCTATAGCCATCGTGTCGATCAGGGTAGTGCGGACGGAGTGCTCC
>JBGTHX010000072.1:0-3635 GCA_041746055.1 Lewinella sp.
GCCGCCGAGATCGCTATGGAGCACCACCTGGGGCTGACGTGCGATCCGATCGGCGGACTGGTGCAGGTGCCCTGCATTGAGCGCAACGCCATGGGCGCCATGAAGGCGATCACTGCCTCCAACCTGGCATTGGCCGGAAACGCCAGTGATGCCGTCGTACAGTTCGATGCTGTGGTGGCTACCATGTGGGAGACCGCCCAGCATATGCACAGCAAGTACAAGGAAACGGCCGAGGGCGGCTTGGCCGTGCACGTCTCGGTGGCGCGACCGGAGTGCTAATGGCCGCTACCAGTCGTCGGCGAAGGCGCGGTTAAAAATCTTCTCGTTCAGGTTGTTGAGGATCTCCGCCAAAGCTTCGTCCTGCACGCTGGCCAGCGTCTGGTTGCCCGGGAAGGGATAGTATTCCGTGAAGTTGCTCTTCCAGTTCTCCGCTTCCGGGTCGCGGAGGTTGGTGTATTCAATGGCAACTACTACGGTGAGGCGGTTGAGCTTGGAAAAGGCCGCCGTTTCATCGCCGGCACTGGCCCCCTCAGCCGTCACCCGGAAGTCGACCAGCGTTCCGCGGATCTCGATATCTGGATCCTCCTCCGTGACCGTAAGTCGTGCTTCGTCGCGCACCTTATCGCGGAGGGATTCCGTGATATCCAGGGCCAGGGTCGGCGGGGCGCTTAGGGCGTTGTCCAGGAACACCGGCACGTAGGCCCGTTCCACCCCCTCCGGGATAGAAATCCCGCGGAAGGTATAGCAGGCGGTGAGCAACAGCGATAGAACGACAAGGGGTAGCAGGCGCATAGACGCAGAACGAAAAAATCCCCGCCGGCGTTGCCGCCGGCGGGGATTCAAATTTTTGGGATTATAAGATTTGTCAGGCCTATACTAAGCGGCGCTGGCCAGCAGCTCGTCCATATCGCGGACCAGAATGCGGCCGCGGTTGAAGTAGATCAGGTTCTCCTTGCGCAATTCGTTGAGCACGAGGGTGACCGTTTGCCGGCTGGTGCAGGTGATGTTGGCGATGTCCTGGTGGGTAAGGCTGTGCTTGAGCAGCATTTCGTAGCCTACCCGGCGGCCGCGCTCGGTGACCACCTGGTGCAGGAAGCCCACGATCCGGCTGCGGGCATCCTTGAAAATGAGGTCTTCGAGTTTGTGCTCGGCGGCCATCATGCGCTTGCCGAAGAGGTTGAGGATCCGGCGGCTGAGGACGGGGTTGCCGAAGATGATGCGCTGGAAGTCGGCTACACGAATGGTGTAGTACTGTACTTCCTCTTTGAGGGACTGAGCGGTCTCGGTGCGGGTGGTTTCACCGACCAGGGATAGCTCTCCGAAGATGGCCTCGGGGTGGATCAGTTGCTTGATCACTTCCTTGCCTTCGTTGCTATGGGTGCTGATCTTGATAGGGCCATTGGCCAGCAGGTAGATGT
Source organism: Lewinella sp. (assembly GCA_041746055.1). Classification (GTDB taxonomy): domain Bacteria; phylum Bacteroidota; class Bacteroidia; order Chitinophagales; family Saprospiraceae; genus Neolewinella. The sequence goes on from JBGTHX010000072.1 coordinate 1,419, forward strand.
GCTCGCTGGGTTCACCGGGCTGGTAGATGACGGAGTAGCGGGGCTTCTTCTTAAATTCCATCGCCTCGCTGAGGCGCTTTTTCTCCTCGCTGCTGAGGCCGTCAAAAAGATCGAACTGCTCGAGGAGGGTAATTTTATTTTCAGTATCCATAGTATCGCTATTTGGTTTGGGACGAAGACCATTTGGCCTCCATTGACGCCCGCCGACTATTGTCTTTGTCCGTCTGTCAGTAGGACACCATTCCAGATGTCTACCCCTAAGCAAAAAGCATTTTGTTCTGAAATTTTCTTCGGTCGGCCGGATTACCTCAGGATTGGCCGAGCAGCGCCACCCGTTGCAGGGCCAGAATGCTGAGGGCGTCCTTGATCCGGCCGTCGAGGGTCATCTCGATGGCTTCGCGCAGCGTCACCCGCTTCAGCCTGAGGTCTTCGGTGTCCTCCGGGTCGGTGGCTTCCTGACGGAGCTTGCGGGCGATGTAGGCTACCCCCCACTCATCGCTGACGGAGTTGCTGAGGTGGAATTCCATGATCTGGGTCCACTCGCCCGCCACCAGTCCGGTCTCCTCCCGCAGTTCCCGCATTGCGGTCTCCAGCGTATCCGTACCGACCGGGCAGCCGCCCTCGGGAATCTCCCAGCTATACTCATCCAGTGCGTAGCGGAACTGGCCTACGAGGTAGGTGTAGCCCTCCTCATCGATGGGTACGATCCCGATGGCGTGATTTTTGTAGCGTACCAGGCCGTAAATACCATCCTTTCCCGCCGGGTTTACCACCTCGTGGTGCTCCACGCGGATCCAGGGGTTTTCGTAGGGTACCGAGGTGGTCTTCCGGATCCAGGGGTTGCGTTCTTCAGCCATGGCACAAAAATAGTCGCTCCGCGCGCTAGAGGCGGTCGTAGGTGCGTACCGTCAGTTCGTGATCCACCTCACCCGTGTGCTTCGTCCCGACGGGCTCGAGCAGCATCAACCATACCTCTTCCCCGTCAAGGGTGCGCGGGCGGTGCGTTATGCCGCGGGGCACTACGTAGAGTTCGCCGGGACGTAGGGTAACGGATTCGCGATCCTCGAAATCCAGGATCAGCGTGCCGCGGATCACGTGGAACAGCTCGTCCTCTTCCGCGTGGTCGTGCCAGACGAACTCACCCTGTACCTTAGCCAACTTGACGGCCTGCCCGTTCAGTTCCGCGATGACCTTCGGTGACCACCGGTCGTTGAAGCGGGAAAATTTCTCGAGGAGATTGATTGCTGGCATAGGAGGAGACTTGGTGGACCGCGTGAGTTAGTCCAGTTCGTAGCGGATACCCAGGAAGAAACGGCGTCCCTGGTTGGGCGCAAACACATAAGACGGGTCGAAAGTAAGCCCCCGGGGGTTATCCGCCGTAGGCACGACCCCACCGTCAGCCCCGAAGGTAACCTGCCGGTCGAAGGGGTCGAAGGACCGCGCGATGCTATTCGCGGGGGGCGTGAAGTTCAGCAGATTTTTAATACCGCCGTACACTTCCAGACCGGTCGACCAGGATTTCGTGACCTGCAGATTTTGCAGACTGTACCAAGGGGAACGGTCGGGGCGATCGTCCAGCGGGCCGAGCAGCGGAAGCAGCATCGGACCATAGAGATTACCGGTATAGTCGGTGCTCCACCCGCGGCCCAGCGGTTGGCTGATCTTCCAAACCGCGGAGGCGCCCTCGGTAAGGAGTTGGCGCTCCCGGCGCCCGTCACGGACCAGGTACACGTCCTGCAGGTTGACCCCCAAGTTGCCGACGGTACCCGCGGTGGTGTTCACGTCGATGCTCAGGCTGCCCCCCCGGGAAACCGCGTAGCCGTCGAGGTTGCCGTAGATGATCTGATTGGGATGGGTCGTGTAATCGGGAACGATGCGGTTGCCGAACCGGGTGTACCAGGCAGAGGCGTCAAACCCCAGGATGCCCCAGTCGAGCCCGTAGATCTTGTGGACGTAGTTGACGTTCACGTTCCAGGAAGTTTCCGGGCGGAGTTCTTCAAGAAATACGGTCTCCCGGGCCCCGGTGAGGGCGGCGTGGTCTTCCGTAAAGACGTTGGCGACCCGGTAGCCGTTACCCAGACTGAGGCGTATCACGTCGGAGCCGTCGCGGTCGCTCCACTTGTAGTTCATGCGTGGCGTGAGAATGGCTCCGTGGCGGCTATTGTGGTCCAGGCGCAGTCCCAGTAAAAGGATCCGGCGCCGGCCGAGGTCGATCTC
>JBGTHX010000073.1:0-14494 GCA_041746055.1 Lewinella sp.
AGCGGCGGGCGTACTTACGACTGTCGGTGCGCGCCAGGGCGCCTTGCAGTGCCTCGCGATCACATTCTGACAGCTCCAAAACAGCGACTCTTCTTCCCATACCAGAAAGATACGGAGTAGAGACTTTTGAATTGGTACTTATCATTTAGTTCCATCCCGCAAAACTTGGGCATGCCAGTCTACTATGCGTGGACTGAAGTTAAACCCTCAAGAAAAAGTACAGGCCGACGATTGCTCAACTATCCGTGCTAATCTGTGGACCATCCAAGAAAATCTGTGAGAAACCTCTAAGCGCGAAGCGCGCGCCCAGCGTAAGCCGCAAAAAAAGCAGGCACCGTCTCAATCCCCTTATAGAAATTCCACAGCCCGAAGTGCTCGTTCGGTGAGTGCAACCCATCGGTGTCGAAGCCGAAGCCCATCAGGATGGTATCCACCCCCAGTACGTCTTTAAATTGCCGGACGATGGGGATCGAGCCCCCCTCGTACATCGGTACCGGCTCCTTGCCGAAGGCCTTCTTCACCGCCTCGGCCGCGGCGCGGTACGCCGCGGTGTCGGTGGGCGTAACGTAGGGTTGTCCGCCGTGGTGGGGGTGTACCTCCACCTTGACGCTATCGGGGGCGATGGATTTGAAATGATCGGTGAAGAGCTGGGTAATCTTCCTATAATCCTGATTTGAGACCAGCCGCATGCTGATCTTGGCGTTGGCCACGGCCGGGATGACGGTCTTCGAGCCCTCACCCGTAAAGCCACCCCAGATGCCGTTCACGTCAAGGGTAGGTAGAATACCGGTACGCTCGTAGGTGGTGTAGCCGGCTTCGCCTTCCAGGCCGAATACGCCCGGACTATCCATGTACTCCTCCTCGTCGAAGGGGGCGTCGCGCATCAGCTGCCGGTCCTTTTCGCTAGGAAATTCCACGTCGTCGTAAAAGCCGGGGATGGTGATGTGCTTACTCTCGTCCTTCAGACTGGCGATCATCTCGCATAGCACGTTGATGGGATTGGCCACCGCACCACCGAACAGGCCAGAGTGCATATCGGCCCGCGCGCTGCGCACCTTTACGTCCAGGTAGGTAAGGCCCCGCAAGCCCACGGTGATGCTGGGGGCGTCCTTGCTCAGCATGCTGGTATCGGAGATGAGGATGACGTCCGAGGCGAGCATATCCTTGTACTTGGAAATGAAGGGCACCAGGTTCGGGCTGCCGATCTCCTCTTCGCCCTCGATCATGAACTTCACGTTGCAGGGCAGGCTGTCGGTCTGGATCATCGCCTCCACCGCCTTGACGTGGATAAACATCTGCCCCTTATCGTCGGTGGCGCCGCGGGCGAAGATGGCCCCCTCGGGGTGGTGGGCGGTTTTTTTGATTGTCGGCTCGAAGGGAGGCGTTTCCCACTCGTCGAGCGGATCGGCGGGCTGCACGTCGTAGTGGCCGTAGATCAGTACCGTGGGCAGCTCATCACTCAACCATTTCTCCCCGTACACGATCGGGTGGCCGTCGGTGGGGTAGAGCTCCGCCTTATCCAGTCCGGCCCGCACCAGGTACTCCTGCACCTGTACGGCGCAGTGGTGGGTGTCCTTGTCGTGCTCCTTCGCGGTACTGATGCTGGGGATGCGGATGAGGCGCTTCAGTTCTTCCAGGAAGCGGTCGCGGTTGTCGTCGATGTACTGTTGGGTGGTCATGCCGGATATTTTAGTTCCCTAACGCAGCAGACGCGCTGAGGTTAGGCGGCCGGCCCGTTCGAACATCCATCCCCGTCCCCCTGCTTTATAATGAAATTAATTAGCCATGAACGTGCGCCGCTTTATACCCTCCTTTTCCGCGCTGGCCCTCGCCCTGCTGCTTACCGCCTGCGGCGAGAATGTAAGCGGCGGAGAAGTAATTGCCGGTGGTATCGGAATCTACCTGATCGGAAGCCTCCTTCTGCTGGTGCTACTGGTCTTGGCCGTGCTCGACCTCATTAAGAAACCCTATCCGATGGAGAAGAAACTCATCTGGGGGGCGATCATTTTCTTCATTCCTTTCCTGGGCGCGATCCTGTATTTCATCATCGGGCGCAATGGGAAGGAGGTGTTTTAGCACGGCCTGGAAACCGGGCATCCCACACATACCCCAAACCTCTGAGGCAACTCCGTGCCCCCCTCCGTGTCACCTCTGTGTTTATAATCTTTACAAGCCGCGCAGCGGCGAAAGAAATAGCTCAAACTATCGATCGATCAGCCTAGAGATACCGATCCAGTAATTCAGTCAAACGCTCCTCGGAAATGCCCCGCTCCAGCACCCCCCCGAAGGCGAAGCTTATCTTCCCCGTTTCCTCCGACACGATAAAGCAGGCCACGTCGATTTTTTCCGTCACCCCCACCGCCGCCCGGTGCCGCAGACCCACCGCCGCGGGTAGTTCACTGTTCTCCGATACTGGCAGGATGGCGCTCGCCTTGACGATGCGGCGGTCGGAGATCAGTACCGCGCCGTCGTGCAGTGGACTTTCCTTATGGAAGATGCTCACCAGCAAGCCGTAACTGATATCCGCATGCAGTTCCGTGCCCCCGGTGATGACGGTATTCGGATCGGCCTCCTGGGTGCAGACGATGAGCGCCCCCGTGCGCTGCCGCGCCATCCGGAGGAAGGCCCTCCGCACGACGGCAGTCTGCGGTGCATGCTCGCGGTTGAATTCCTCGCGCCCGAGCAGCCGGTTCCAGAAGCTGTCGCGCTGCTTGATGGTGCCGCTACCGAGCAAGAGCAGAAAGCGCCGCACCTCCGGCTGAAAGATGATGATGAGGCTAATGAAGCCGACCTGGATAAACTGGTTGAGAATATTGCTGAGCAGGTCCATGCCCAGCGCCGTGAAGGCCTGGTAGCTGAAAAAGAGGGCCACGATGCCCACAAAGATGTTTAGGGCGATGCTCCCCCGCAGCAGCCGGTACAACCAATAGATGAGGTACCCGACAATGACGACGTCAAAAACGTCCCAGATGTCGACCTCCAGAAAACCGATATTGAATGCCGGGGGCAGGAGCATGCCGTAAGTTACTGAACCGTGTCGGCCGCCGCCGCATTCAGCCGGGTAAGGACCAGGGGCGTGATGTCGTAAGCATCGTTCGTGATCAGGACCGCCGAGTTCTGACCCTGGTTCAGGATGAAGTCGTATCCGTTCTCCGCCTGCAGTTCCTCCAATACTGCCTTTACCCGCTCCGAGAAGCGCTGCTGGATCTGGAGTTGGTCCTGCTGGATGCTGTTGAGCGCCAGGTCCCGCTGCTGCAGGATCTCCTGCTCCTTGCGGGCGATGCGCTGCTGCTCGGCCTGCACCTTATTGGGGGCCAGCAGGCCCTGCTGCATCTGATTCTGTAGCTTGCCCACCTCCGTCTCGAGGGCCTTGACGCGGCCAGCGTGATTTTCCTGTGCCTTCAGAAAGTTTTCTTCCAGGCGGGCCAGCTCATCGGCTACCTGGGTGTAGCCGGCCTGCAGACTGTCGACCTTCACGAACACGATGTTCAGCCCGGATCCCGCTGTGGCCGGTGAAGTAGCCGTGCCGGTAGTGGCAGCGGCTCCGGGGGCCTCCGCGGAGTCTCCGCAGGCAAAAAAGCCGAGGGCCGGCAGAACTAAAAGGGCCCACGAAAGTATTTTAGCGACGTCGATCATCAAGCAAGCGTTAGTTGAAGGCGCTACACATCTTACCCACTGGGCTCGGTGCGCCTCCCGGTTGAATTTCCCGCAAAAGTACGCTAATTGGCATGGGACGTGATCGACTCTTGATTTTACTGGCCTTCGGGGTGACCTACTTCGTGTGGGGCGCCACCTATCTGGCCAACTACTGGGCCATCGATTCTATCCCGGTATTCGGGATGGGCGGCACCCGCTTCCTCGCGGCCGGTGGCCTCATGTATCTCTACACTTTTCTGAGTGGCGACCGCTCCCTCCCGAAATTTAAGCACGCACTCAATTCCGCGCTTATCGGCTTGCTGCTCCTCAGCGTGGGTACGGGGGCCGTGGTATGGTCCCAGCAATTCATCCCCACGAGTACCACCTCCCTGATCATCGCCTTCGAGCCGCTGATCGTAATGCTCATGATGTGGGGGGTGCTGGACAGCCGCCCCTCCAGCAAGGCCTTCATCGGGGCCTTCATCAGCATCTGCGGCATGAGCCTGCTCATCACCCAGCCACTGGCTGTGGGCGGACCGGACTCCTACAAAGGCCTGATGGGTATCACCTTTGGGATGATCTGCTGGGGAGCCGGCATGCTGCTACGGCAGCACCTCGATCTCGGACCCAACCGCGCCCGTGCCACGGCCATGCAGATGCTGGCCGCGGGCACCGTACTCCTGCTCGTCAGCTTGTCGATCGACGAGTGGGCCGGCTGGACCATCGATGCGGTTACCACCCGCTCCGCCTGGTCCTGGCTCTTCCTGGTCTTTTTCGGGTCCATCCTGGCATTCTCCGCTTTCAACTTTCTGCTCGGGCAGGTGAGTGCCGACAAGGTGGCCACCACCAACTACGTCAATCCGATAGTTGCCGTCCTCCTGGGTGGGCTGCTGAACGGGGAAATCGTAACCGGACAATCCTTACTCGCAGGAGCCGTACTACTCACCGGCGTCTACTTCATCAATTCCGCCAAGGCCCCGGAGAACCTGCCCGGCGACACCGCCATCCGCCCGGTTTCTGACCCGGGGGAGTAGGCCTCACCCGTTCTAGCCCATTCGCGACGCGTAGTCCGCAAAGTCGAAGGACCTGCGGGTTAGGATCTCGCCGTCCGCGTCCACCATCAGGATGTCCGGATGGGGCACGCCGTTGAACATGGTCGACTTGACGGTGGTGTAGTGAGCCATGTCCTCGAAGACCAGGGTATCGCCCACCCGTGCCGGCTGGGTAAAGTAGTATTCCCCGAGGTAGTCGCCCGCCAGGCAGCTCATGCCGCCCAAGCGATAGGCATATGGGTAGCCGTCCCCTTCCTCGCTGCTGGCACCGCGCACTACCGGCCGGTAGGGCATCTCGAGGGTGTCGGGCATGTGGCAGGTGAAGCTTACGTCGAGCATCAGGGTGGCCGATCCGTAATTATTGACGAGGTCCAGAACCGTGCAGCTCAGGTAGCCGGTCTGCCAGACGTGGGCGCTGCCGGGCTCCAGGATGATCTCCAGGTGAGGATAGCGTTCCCGCAATCCACGCAGGGCGGTGACGAGGGCCTCCGTATCGTAGCCTTCGCGGGTCATGAGGTGCCCGCCGCCCAGATTCAGCCACTCGATCTTTGCGAGGTAGTGGCCGAACTGCGCCCTGGTGCGCTCGATCAGCGTGGCGGTAGCCGTGGCGTCACTCTCGCAGAGGGTGTGGACGTGCAGTCCCTTCAGCCCCGCCGGTACGCGCGTTGGCAGATTGGGCAGGGTTTCTCCCAGTCGGCCGTGGGGATTGGAGGGATTGTATAGCTCGGTTTCTACCGGACTGTACTCCGGGTTTACCCGCAGGCCCACGCTCGTCCCCAGCCGTTCCCACTCCGCCCGGTAGCGCTCCAGTTCGGTGAGGGTATTAAAGGTGAGGTGCTCGGACATGGCGGCCAGCTCCGCGAATTCCCCGGGGCGGTACACGGGAGCATATACATAGGGTCGTTTGCCGAAGTGGTCCCGGATAAGTTTGGCCTCGTTCAGGCTGCTGGCGGTCGCGCCCGGCAGGTATTCCGCGATGAGGGGGAAAGCGGGCCAGTAGGCAAAGGCCTTGAGCGCCAGGATAATCTTCACGCCGGATGCCGAGGCCACGTCGGCGATCATTTCGAGGTTGCGGCGCAATTTATCCTCTTCAATGACGAATGCGGGGGAGGGTAGGGACATGGGGCGAAGGTAAGCTTCCGCTAGAAAGCTTCCCGCCGCCGCGCCACGTTCCAGCGCACCCCGGCATTGATCAGGGTGGTCTCCAGACTGCGGTCGGCCTGCTCGCTGTCCTTACTGCGGGTGAAGTACTCCGCCTCGATCCAGAGATTGGGGCGTACCTCGTAGCCGGCGCGGAGCTGGAGGATCGTATTCGAGTAGTGGATGCCCTGTCCGATCTCGTTGCCGTAGTCGGCGCTGCGGAGGTCGCTGTTCTGCGTCGGGTTCTCGCCCGCCACCGTGTCCGCGCTGCCTTCTCCCTGTTCGATGAGGTACAGCCGGCCGTCCAGGTGCAACCTTGGCAGGGGGCGGTAATCGAAGCCTAGGAGATTTTCGGTGAAATTGGCCCCGAGGGGGTGGGCCAGCGGCATGTTGAAGTGGGTGTAGCTGGCCGTGCCGTCGTGGGCGTAGATGTAGGGGCGGGCCACGTTGCGCTCCACCACCAGGTCCAGCTGGTCGATACCGAAGGCATCGACGTGGCGCAGGCCCATCTGGTAGGCCCATTTGTTAGCCCACCAGCCCCGCTTCTCGATAAAGAGCTCGTTGAATACGAATTCATCCAGGATGAACTGCCCGTATACTTCGGTGCGGAAGGGTAGGTTATAGGCCGCGGTGAGACCGATCAGGACGTTGTCGGGACTTCCCAGTCCGCCTTCCACCGTACGGTACAGGATAACTGGGTTGAGGTACGACAACTCGAAGCCCTGCTCCCGGCTGAAGATCACCGTTTCGAAGAGGCCCACATTCAGTCGCCTGCCGATGTTGATCGACAGCTCGTGGGCCGCCATCCACTTCTTGGGGTACAGCTGGTTACCGCCCGGCGGATTGCCGGGACCGGCGGTGAGTTCCGCGAAGAGGTTGCGGTAGTGAAATTTCCAGATCCGCCAGTTGATCTCCAAAAAGGGGTAGTTGTTGCTGAAGTCACTCAGGAGCAGCGAGCGTTCCCCGTGGCCAAGGAAGTGCTGCCCGTATCCTAAGCGTAAGCCGACGTGCGGCGTCAGGTCGGCTGACAGATAGCCCGCCCCGTTCAGGAAGTCGTAACCCCGGTCGATGCCGAGGGCGCTGAAGGAGAATTCATCCTTGATGAGGCCCGCTCCGGGCAGCGAACGGACCCGTTGCGCGTACTGCCGCAGGTAGTTGGGCGCTCCGAGCTGCGTGTCCATGATCTCCAGGAACAGGAAGAAGCGGTCGTCAATGCCCGCCCGGAGCTTCACCCCCCGCTTGTTGTACAGGTAAGACTGGGGATCGTCGGCCAGCTTTCCGTAGCGGAAGTCAAGGATTGGATTCACCCGGAGGTAGAAGTCCTGCTGGTTGTGCTGGTACAGGAAGGCGGGCGTCTCGTAAAAGGTCCCCAGGACGGTCCTCCGCGACTGCTGGTAGGCCTCCGATTCCTCAGCGTCGACCGCGAAATTTTTGCCGATGAAGTAGGGTGCACGGTCCGCGTCGTCCGTCAACGTAAACGGCGGCAGCGACAGCCATTCGTTGTTATCGTTGTAAAACTGCTGCACCCGGTAGCGGTCCACTTTGGAAAACTCCTCCCCGTGCAGTTGCTCGTAGGTCTTGAGCAGGCGCACCAGGTCACCGCGACTGGCGGGTCGCTGGGTGAAATCGGCCGCCGGGATGGTGAAACCCTCGTAGCCGTAGCGGGCGTGGAGGCGCTGGATCAGGTCGTAACCCGCCTCGTTGAGCGGGAGCGGGGCACCCTGTGCCGATAGCCTCACGGTGGAAGCCAACAGGAGTAGAAGGAGTAGAATTCTCAGCACGTAGATCGCTTGGGCCAGTAGAAGGCGGTAGTTTCCGGAGGGAAGCCGCCCAGGCCAAGGTAGCTAACGCGGATCAGGCATGCAAGGTCTGTTGCCGGGCCGAAAGTACGGCCTCACTCTCCTCGCGCTCGGGGTCGGGCACGCAGCAGTCTACCGGGCACACGGCCGCGCACTGCGGTTCTTCGTGGAAGCCCACGCACTCGGTGCACTTATCGGGCACGATGTAGTAAAATTCGTCGCTCACCGGCTCCTGGTCCTCGTCGGGTTCAACGGTCTTGCCCGTCTCGATGGTGTAGGGAACGTTGACGGTGGTACCATCGGAGATGGTCCATTCCACGCCACCTTCGTAGATCGCATTGTTGGGGCATTCCGGTTCGCAGGCTCCGCAGTTGATGCAGTCGTCGGTAATCATTATGGCCATGGGGAAGAAAATTGAAGGGGCAAAATTAGGCAATGCGCGCCAAGGGCGTCTGATTAAGTAACCGCTCACTGCTCCATCGGGTTGGCTCACCCCGCCGCCGCGGCGGCAGGAGTGGCGCTCACTACCCCGTCTGCGGCAAATTTGCATTACCGGGTAAAAATTGTAACATTGAACGCGCACCGTGCGTATTATGCCGAGGGGTCCGTAACACCAAGCCGGGTTCCCTAACTTCTACCCCTGAATTTATCAGCAAGAATGGAACGATATAGCGACGAAGAACTCGAAGAGTTTAAAGTAATCATAAAGGATAACTACCAACAGGCCAAGAAGGAACTGCAGATGCTTCGTGAGCAGGTAAGCGAATTCTCCGAGAATATCTCGGAGGGTTTCGGGGCAGATTATACCCAGGACAGCAGCTCGGTCAGCCAGGTGGAAATGCTCAATGAACAGGTCATCCGTAAGCGCGACCAGGTCCAGGACCTGCAGAATGCCATGCTGCGCATTAAGAACAAGGTCTACGGCGTGTGTTCCGTCACCGGAAAACTGATCGACCGCAAACGCCTCGAGGCCGTTCCCACCACCACCAAGAGCCTGGAAGGCATGAAGCTACAGGCCAGCGGTGCCTTCGACGTTACCGCCCAGGACCTCGCCCGCATGGCCAACGAACGCAAGGAAGGCCCCAATAAGGTGATCTCCAAGATCAAAAAGCCGCCCCCTCCGAAGGCAAAGCCCGTGGTGAAAAAGAAAAGCCGCCGCCGCAAGGCCCAGGAAGAGGACGAGGACGATCTGATCTGATCCCATGGCCCTGATCCGCGCCGTTCGCGGCCACACCCCCGAAATCGGGCCCCGCTGCTTCCTCGCCGAGAACGCCACCGTGATCGGAGAAGTGACCATGGGTGCCGACTGCAGCGTCTGGTTCACCGCCGTCATCCGCGGTGACGTCAACCGCATCACGATGGGCGACCGCGTCAACGTCCAGGACGGTGCCTGCATCCACTGTACCTACGAACGCGCCGCCACCGTCATTGGTAACGACGTCAGCATCGGCCACCGCGCTATCGTGCACGGTTGCACCCTGCACGACAGCGTCCTCATCGGAATGGGGGCCATCGTCATGGATGGCGCCGTAGTGGAAAGCAACGTCATTATCGGAGCCGGGGCGGTAGTGCCGGCGGGTATGCACTGCGAGGCCGATTCCATCTACGCCGGAGTGCCCGCCCGCAAGATCAAGGACCTTGACCCCGCCCAGCGGGAAGACACGATCACCCGTATTGCCGGCGCCTACCTCACCTACGCCAGCTGGTTTGAGTAGCATTCATTCGACTGACGCGTCGGCGACCGCACCCACCAGTACGAAGCCGTCGAATATGCCCAGGCGGAGGTCAAAGGTCATCCGGCAGTCCTCGGTCTGGAGTACCGCCCGGCCGGTAGTGCTCCCGGGATGAAAATCTTCTCCCAGGTCGACCGTCAGGTGCGCCCGAAAGTCGATCTGCCGCAGGCCGTACGCCTTGTACATCGCCTCCTTCGCCGACCAGATCAGGTGTTGCTGCAGCAACCGGTGCTCGTCCACCAAGCGGGCGGATTCAGCCGGGGCGATAAAGCGGGGCGCGATGCGGGTAATACGGGGTACGATGCGCTGCACGTCCACCCCGCAGGCACGCGGATGGGCCAGCGCGGCGGAAAAGTCGACGGTGTGGCTGATGGAAACAAAAAAATCGGAATCTACCAGGTGGGGCTTTCCCGAAGGATCCTTCACTAGTTCGCCGCGGGATTCGCGTCCACTCATCCGGTGCAGTAGCAGCCGGGCGGCCAGGAATTCCCGGCGGCGCTCCTCGCCGCGGATAGCATGTAGCTGCTCTTCCTCGGCGCCATAGAGATGCAAGGCGGCGCGAAGTCCGGCTTCGGGCTCGTCAATATGCCAGAGGCCCCACTCACCGGGCGGGTCGAAAGGTTCTTGGAAAACGAGGGGCAAAGAATGATTTGCTATAAACGGACCGCGTTGATCCGCGTATCGATGTAGTATAGCACACAAATTACGATGCCGCCCACGAAAACGAAGGCGCCGGCCCACTGCAGGGCGGCGGTGAGCTGGGGCAGAATAAATCCGACTGTCCAGCAGAGTGTTATGAGGAATAAGTACTTCATACGCTCCTAGAACTCAGAGGAATAACATAATGTTCGCGTAAACTATGTTAGAGCGTAAATCCCAGCGGTCCGGTCACCGGGCCGCTATCTATGACCTGCAACCGGCCGCGGAGGGCTTCTATTCCGCCGCCGCGGACGGATTTCTGGTGCACTGGCACCGGGACGATATTGACTTTGGCCAAGTGGTTGCTACGGTAGAGGGAGGGAAATTCATGTCACTCTGTACCCTCCCCGACGGATTGGTAGCGGGTAGTCTGGACGGCGGCGTACACTGGCTCTATCCCGATGAGCCCGATCGCAACCGTCACGTGGCCCACCATCCCCATGGCACCTTTTCGCTGGCGGCCGCGGGGCATTGCCTTTACAGTGCGGGCGGCAACGGAACCCTCACCCGCTGGAATAAAGAATCCGGGCGCACCGAGGAAAGCCTGCCGCTTTCGGCGCAATCCCTGCGCCGGGTGGTGGTGGATCCCGCGCGAGATCGCCTGGCCGTGGGAGCCAGTGACGGAAATATCTATCTCCTCGACCGCCCGGGATTCACGTTACTCGCCTCGGCACCCGCGCACCCGCCCTCCGTCTTCGCGCTGGGGTTCAGCCCCGACGGACAATACCTCTTCACCGGAGGCCGCGATGCCGGCCTGAAGCGCTGGCACGTCGCCGACGGAACCCTGCGCATGGAGCAGGAAGTGACCGCGCACCTGATGACCGTCAATGCCCTGGCCGTCCACCCCTCGGGCGAATTCGTGGCCACCGCGAGCCGCGACAAGACCGTCAAACTCTGGCGCACGGCGAATCTCCAGCTGCTCAAAGTGATAGAGGTGGTACGCGACAAGGGACACGTCAACTCCGTCAATACCTTACTCTGGCTCGACCATGCCACCCTGATCACGGCGGGGGATGACCGGCGAATTTTGGAATGGGAGTTTAGCATGTAGCGGGTAGCATGTAGCCTACAAGCTACAAGCTACACGCTACACATACTCCTCGATCGGCGGGCAGGTACACACGAAATTCCGGTCGCCGTAGCCATCGTCCACCCGTGCCACGCTGGCCCAGAACTTGAAGCCCTGTTGGAGGTAGGGGAGGGGGTAGGCGGCCTGGGACCTCGGGTAGGCGTGTACCCACTCGTCGGCCGTCACTTCGGCTACCGTGTGGGGGGCATTGGCCAGCACGTTGTCCTGGGGATCGGCATCGCCGCGGGCGACGGCATCGGCCTCCTCGCGAATCGAGAGCAGGGCATCGCAGAAGCGGTCCAGCTCATCCTTGCTCTCGCTCTCGGTAGGCTCGATCATCACCGTGCCGGCCACCGGCCAGCTGAGGGTGGGGGCGTGGAAGCCGTAGTCGATCAGTCGCTTGGCGAGATCTCCGGCGCTCATCACCGACTTGAAGGGGCGCAGGTCCAGGATCAGCTCGTGGGCCGCGCGGCCGTTCTCGCCGGTGTAGAGGACGTCGTAGCTGTCTTCCAGGCGGGCCTTGATGTAGTTGGCGTTCAGGATGGCGAACTCGCTGGCCTGCCGCAGCCCGGTAGCACCCAGCATTTTAATGTAGGCGTAGCTGATCAGCAGGATGCTGGCGCTGCCCCAGGGGGCGGAGGCAACGGCGGAGGTGGCGCGCTGCCCGCCGGTGTCCTGCAGCGGGTGGCCGGGCAGGAAGGGGGCCAGCTTCTCGTTGCAGCAGATCGGGCCCATGCCCGGACCGCCGCCGCCGTGGGGGATGGCAAAGGTCTTGTGCAGGTTCAGGTGACAGACGTCGGCGCCGATGAGGCCCGGGCTCGTGAGGCCTACCTGGGCGTTCATGTTGGCGCCGTCCATGTAGACCATTCCGCCGTGCTCATGGACCAGGTCGCACATATCCACCACGCCGGTCTCGAACACCCCGAAGGTGCTCGGATAGGTGATCATCAGCGCGGCGAGGCGGTCGCTGTGCTGCTCGGCTTTGGCGCGGAGGTCGTCCATGTCGACATTACCGGCGGCGTCGCTCTTCACCACTACGACCTGCATGCCGGCCATCACGGCGCTGGCGGGGTTGGTGCCGTGGGCGCTTTCGGGGATGAGGGCCACATTGCGATGTCCTTCCTCGTGGTGCTGGTGGTAGGCGCGGATCACCATCAGGCCGGCGTATTCACCGCTCGCGCCGCTGTTGGGCTGAAGGCTGCAGGCGGTGAAGCCGGTGATCTCGGCCAGGTCGTGCTCCAGCTCGCGGAACAGCTCCTTGTACCCCTGGGCCTGCTCGATAGGGGCGAAGGGGTGGATATCGGCGAACTCCGGCCAGCTGACGGGGATCAGCTCGGTGGCGGCGTTCAGCTTCATCGTGCAGGAGCCGAGGGGGATCATGCTGTGCATGAGGCTGAGGTCCTTATTCTCCAGGCGCTTCAGGTAGCGCATCATTTCGGTTTCCGTGCGGTAGTTGCGGAAATTTGGGTGGGTGAGGAATTCCGTCTGGCGGCGGAGCGCGGGTGCCAGGCGGGTCTCGATGCCGCTCACTCCTCCGTCGGCTTCCAGTTCGGCGCCTTTGTAGTCTAGCGGTGCCTGGAAGATGCGGCAGATGGCCTGCAGGTCGGTGGTTGCCACCGTCTCGTCGAAGCTGATGCGGATGCCGCCGGAAGCGGGGTAGAAGAAGTTATAGCCGTTCGTTTCGGCCCGGCGGCGGATCTCGGCGGTCTTTTCCGGGGAGACGTCGATCTGCAGGGTGTCGAAGAAGTTGTCCGACGCCAACGTGTAGCCGGCCGCCCGGAGGGTATCGGCCAGGATGACGGCGAAGTGATGCGTCCGCTTGGCGATCGCGACGAGCCCTTCGGCGCCGTGGTAGCAGGCATACATCGCGGCCATGTTGGCCAGCAGCGCCTGGGCCGTGCAGATGTTGGAGGTCGCCTTCTCCCGGCGGATGTGCTGCTCGCGGGTCTGCAGGGCCATGCGCAGGGCCTGGTTGCCGTGGCGGTCCTGGCTCACGCCGATGATGCGGCCGGGGATCTGCCGCTTAAAGGCATCCTGGGTAGCGAAGAAGGCGGCGTGGGGGCCGCCGAAACCCATGGGCACCCCGAATCGCTGGCTGTTGCCGACTACGGCATCCGCTCCCCATTCACCCGGAGGGGTGAGCAGGGTGAGGGCTAGCAGGTCGGCGGCTACCGTCACGGTAATTTCTTGGTCCCGGGCCCGGGCTACCAGGTCGCGGTGGTCTTCCACGCGGCCATCGGCGCCGGGGTACTGCAGCAGGATGCCGAAGACGCGTTCCGGATCCAGGTCGAATTCACCCACGGGCAGCGACTTCACTTCGATGTCGAGGGGGGCAGCGCGGGTCTCCAAGACGGCCAGGGTCTGGGGTAGGACTTGGTCGGATACGAGGAATAGGTTAGCGGGATTCTGCTTGGCGCGCTTGTTCTTGTGCCCGTAGAACATCGTCATGGCTTCGGCGGCCGCGGTTCCTTCGTCGAGCAGACTGGCATTCGCGATCGGCAGGCCCGTCAGGTCGCTGATCATGGTCTGGAAGTTCAGCAGGGATTCCAGCCGCCCCTGGGCGATCTCCGCCTGGTAGGGGGTGTACTGGGTGTTCCAGCCGGGGTTGCAGAATACGTTCCGCAGGATGACACTCGGCGTGATGGTGCCGTAGTAGCCCATACCCACGAAGCTGCGGAACACCTTGTTGCGGCTCGCGATACCCTTCAGGTGCTGGAGGTAGTAGTATTCGCTAACCGCGGAATCGACCTTCAGCGGCTCCCGCAGGCGGATCTTTTCCGGGACCGTCTGGTCGATGAGTTCCTCGAGCGAGGCAACGCCGATGGTGGTGAGCATGGCTTCGGTCTCGTCCGCGGACGGTCCGATGTGGCGGTGGCTGAATTGGTCGAAACGGGGGGTCAGGGCCTGCATGGGCGGGGGCTTGGTTGGGGGGTGGCAAAGGTAAGGATCGGCCCGCGTGTTTGGTTGCGGCTGAGGAAGGGGAAGAGTAATCTTACGGGCCGCCAACGGAAGACTGTACCGCAAACGTCATCCTCTCAACTGGCATCCCGTCGGTGTCCTGGAACGGTTTCTGTGCAGCGATGCCTCGGCCTACCTGAACGGGGTGAGCTACGAAGTGGACGGCGGACTCACGCTAGGTGGTCCGATGGCTACGTCAGGGTACCGCGATGCGGTAAATTCAGCGGGGTAGGGCGGAGACTTAGTTGTCTCCCTTCGGACGGCGCCGGCCGAACTTGCGGCTCGACTTATTATCGTCGCGGGAGTTGTCCGTGGAGCCGCCGGAAGCATTACCGCCGCCACGGTTACCGCCACGGCCCCGACCGCGGCCACCACCACCGCCGCCGCCGCCGCCAGACTTTTTGCCAC
>JBGTHX010000074.1:0-10330 GCA_041746055.1 Lewinella sp.
GGTCGGCGGTCACCGCCAGGGGATGATGCTCGCTGACCAGGGACAAAAAGTCGTCCTCCCCCAGTGCCGCGGGGGGTACCTGGGAGCCCAGCAGACCGGGGAGCAGCACAATCAGATAGAGCAGATACTTCACGGGGCGGATCATTTGGGCACCTTGATCTTGGGCGGGGCCGCGGGTGCGGAGTCCTTTACCGGCGCATAGAGATCCGGCGGGAAGCCGTTGATCTTGCGCCAGAGTTCATACCAGACCGGTACATCCTTCAGGAGCACCAGAGCGGTGGCACCCGTTCCGGCACGGAGGGCATCCGGCCAGGGCTCGTCGCCGGGATCGGGGGCCACCATGATGCGGTACTGCCCGTTGACGTTGATCACCCGGTCGATGGCGACCACCTCCCCCTGGTAAGTCCCGTAACTCGTGTTGGGCCAGCCGGAGAACACGATGGAGGGCCAGCCGTCAAACTGGAGGTTGACGATCTGCCCCGGGTTGAGCAGGGGCAGGTCAATCGGGCGCACGTAGAGCTCCACGGCCAGTTCGTAGTCGGCCGGCACGATGGTCACGACCTGTTCGCCGGGCGATACCGTCTCGCCGATCCCCGCCGCCGTAATCTGGGTGACGTACCCGGCCTGGGGGGCCCGCACGATGTAGAGATCGGTCCGGCGCTGGTAGTTGCTGAACTCGCTCTCCAACTTGGCCACACCCGCCTCCGCGTCGAACTGACCGGAAAGCGCGGAAAAGCGGTCCGAGCTGGCCTTCGCCAGGTCATCGCGCAGCTTGGCCTGGATGGCGTTCAGGTCCACGCGGGCGTTGATGACGTCGTTGCGCGACGCCAGCAGCTTATTTTCGGCACTGATGAGCTTGGCCTGGGCCTCCTGGAATTTGACCCGGCGGTTCTCGAGCTCGGTAAGGGATTTCAGTCCCTGGGCGTAAAGTTCCTCCATCCGCTGGTACTGTTGCTCAGCCACCCGGGTGTTCAGCCGGGTGGCCTCGAGGTCCATGCTATCGCTGGCCACCTGCAGTTCTGCTTGCCGGACCTTATTGCGGGTCTGCTCGGTGCGGAGGCGGCCGGTCTCCCTGAGGGCAGACATCTGGTCGGCCAGGGCATCGATTTTAGACTGGTAGGACTGCACGCTCATTTCCTTGGCCATGACCTGGCTGCGGGTCCGGTCGAGCAGGCTGGTGTCGAAGTACTGGTCCTTCGTTTCGGTGAGGCGAAGAATGGTATCCCCCGCCCCCACGAAGTCGCCTTCGCGGACGTACCACTGGTCGATCTGTCCGCCGATAACGCTTTCAATCATCTGCGGGCGCTGGTTGGGCTGGAGGGTGGTGAGCTGCCCGGTGGCCCGGATGTGCTGGGTCCAGGGCAGGAAGAGAGCGATGATGAAGAGCACCGAAAAGATTGCCAGCAACCGGAGGAGTACCCTGCCGGAGCGGCGGTTCTCCACCAGGCTGAGGGAGGAAAGCCGGTTCCGGTCAATGTACCGGCTGACGGAGTTGAGTGAAATGTTTAACATGGTCAGTGTTCTTTGGGGGGAGGGGTCAAGATGCCGTGCTCGCCAAATCCGGCGCGAGCTTGACCACGCGGTCACTGCGGCTGGCCAGGTAGCGGTTGCCGCTGGCGGCAATGAGGGTCCACGGGTGGGCGCGATCGGTCAGGAAGTCGATGATCGCGTGGCGTTCCTCGCGGCGGATGGCCTCGAAGGCGTTCTCCAGCAGAAGGAGGCGCGGACGGTCCACGATGGCGCGGGCGAGGAGCAGACGCTGCACGATGCTCCGCGACAGTTTGTCGCCGGTAGGGTTGAGCTTCGATTCATAGCCCATGGGCAGATTGCGGATCGTCCCCTCGAGGCCGAGCGCACTCACCGCCCATTGGACGTTCTCGAAGGTGGCCCGCTCCCTGCCCATGGTGATGTTTTCTAGCAGCGTACCTTCAAAGAGTTCTCCCTGGCGGAAACAGGCGCCGATACGGCTGTGGAGTTCCTCCAGGCTGAGGTTGTTGCGCGGCAGGCCGTCGTAGCTCAGGGATCCGTGGTCCACGTCGTACAGGCCCGCGATGAGGTACAGGAGGGTACTCTTGCCGGTACCGTTTGGTCCGTCGATCATGACGCGCTCGCCGGGCTGGGCGCGAAAATTGAGATCGTGGAGGGTCAGATCCGAAGCGCCGGGATACCGGAAGGACACCCGCTCGAGGCGTACGTCGATGCCCTGCTCTGAGATGGGCAGCGCTACGCCCGTCCCCTGGGCCACGTTGTCGAGTTCCAGGTCGGTGACCTGCCCGATCTTCTCCAGGCCGGTAAGCACGTCGTAGATCGTCTCCAGGGAGAGGATCAGTTTCTCCACCGAAGACATCACGAAGAGGATGATGATCTCCGCGGCGACGAACTGACCGATGTTCATCCGCTCCTGCATCACCAGGATGCCGCCGATGGCCAGCAGGCCGAGGGCCACGAGCACCTTGAAACCGACCAGCAAACCGTACTGGCGGATGAGGATCGTAAAGTGGCTCTCGCGCGCCTCCAGGTAACTGTCTACGTGGCGGTCCATCCGGTCGATGGCCATATTTGTTTTTCCCGCGAGCTTGAAGGTACTGGCGGTACGGGCCAGCTCCTCGAGCCAGTGCACGGCGGCGTACTTGTGCTTCGATTCCTTGAGGCTGGTGTCCAGGCCTCGTTTAGCGGTGAAGGCAAAGATCAGTGCCACCAGTCCCACCAGGATCAGTCCGAATACGATAAAGAAGGGGTGGTAAACCGACAGCAGCAACAGGCCGAAGACCACCTGGAAGCTGGCTACGGAGAAGTCGATCAGGATCTTGGAGAGTCCCTTCTGTACCGTCAGGACGTCGAAGAAGCGGTTCATCAGTTCCGGTCCGTAATGGTGGTAGATGACGTCGGTCCGTACCCGCGGAATGCGGTAGGCAAACTCGATGGCGGCGCGGGAGAAGATCTTCTGCTGCAGGTTCTCCACCAGCCGCATTTGCTGGATCTGCAGAACGCCGATCACGGCGATGCCCAGCACCACCAAGCCTACCAGCACGATCCAGGCGGTACTGGTACGACCGCCCATGATCAGGTTCACGATCGCCTGGATGCCCAGCGGCAGGGACAAATTGACAACCCCGGCAAAAAAAGCGTAGACCCACACGTTGCGTACTTCCTGACGGTCGGGATGCAGGAGTCGCCAGAATCGCTGCAGGGGAGAGAGTTCCGGTTGTGTACTGATCATGGTAGATTAGGGTTAGGCCTGATAATCCAACGTCCTGAAGGCTAAATCGGTAAAAAAGCGCACCACAGAGTCCTCGCCCTCCCGGACGTTGGTCACCCGCGGCAGGTGGGCGGCGAAAAAGCGCTGTAAATGGCCGCCTTCGATGATGGTGCTCACCAGCATCCGGGAATAATCGTAGCCGGGGGATAGCTCGACCACGATATCGCTCACGCGGTCCACCAGTTGTTTGTAGTAGGAAAAAGCACCGGTGCGGTTGTCTTCATCGATCTCCCGGGTGAGGTACGCCTTAAGGCTCTCGGACACCACGATGCGGTTGAGTTTGACCTCGTTAATGTGGCTGAAGCTGCTGTCTTCCACAATTTCCTCGGTCAGTAACCGGATCGACCGCCGGAGACGTACCGCGGCCGATTCCACATTGGCGAGGAGGAAGGTCAGGCGGTATTCCATCCATCCCCAGTACCACATGACGAGGTAAAGCAGCAGTTTATGCTTATTTTCGAAGTAGCGGTACACGGAAGCCTCCGTGGTGCCGATGTGAGCGGCCAGCTTGCGGAAGGTGAAATTCTCCAGGCCAATTTCCTCGATCAGGTCGATGCTCCCCGTGACGATACGTCGACCTAGATCGCTGGTCTCGGGGTTCTTGAGGTAGAGCTGGGAGGAAATGGCTATGGTGATCTTGCCGTCGAGAGCCTGCATAAATAGTAATCTTAGCCGGTGCGATAGTAATGCTATCAACAAAAGCTTTTAACCTGCCTGTAAAATATAAGTTGAGTTTTAGCAGTATAATTTTACCGGTATGGCCGGCTGCTTTATACCCTGCTCGCATGAAAATTTCTTTAAGACCCCTCCTACCGTGCCTGATCGCGGTTTCCACCCTGGCGCTGACGGCTTACTCCGGCGGCATGGCCGCCGTCGCGGAACGCGGCTACACCGGTGCGCCCACCCCCGGCGGCGGTACGGAGCTTACCTGCAGTACCTGTCACAATTCCGGTGATTACGGCGAACCGCAGCTGGCCGTGCGGCTGAACGACCAAGCCGACTCCACGTACCGCCCGGGAACCACTTACCGCGTCACGGTGGCCGTACGCCCCGGTGCGGGCCAACCGGCCGGTTATGGCTTCCAGGCGCAATTCCTGACGGATGCCACGGAGCCGGCGACGGCGGGTACGCTTTCCGCCCCCGGAACGGGTGCGCAGATCACCCCGCTGGATAACGGACGGGTGTACGCCGAACACCAGAAGGTCAATACGGACAGCCTCTTCACCTTCGACTGGACGGCCCCCGAGGCCGGCACCGGTATGGTAAAGATGTACCTCGTCGGGAATACCGTCAACTTCAATGGTTCCACGACGGGTGACAACGGCTCCTCCGCGCCCCTGGTGGTCACCTTCCGCGAGGAGACCAGCACCGGCATCCGCCCCGGCCTGCCCCAGGATCTGACGCTTGGCGTGTTCCCCAATCCTGCCCCCGGCGGGACGCGGATCCGGCTGAATTCGCCCCGTCCGGAGACCGCCACGGTTAGCCTGTACTCGGCGGCAGGCACGGTGGTGTCGACCAGTGCGCGGCAGCTCACGGCAGGAAATAACGAATGGTGGCTGGGGCTGCAGGGCCTGCCCGCCGGAGCCTACTACCTGCGGGTACAGGGGGGTAGCCGGATGTATTCCGCCCGCATCCTGCACCGGTAAGCTTACTCCGCCATGGCCTGGCTGAGGTCGGCCTGCAGGTCGGTGAGGGCTTCGAGGCCCACGCTCATGCGAACCAATCCCTCGGTGATGCCCACGTCGGCGCGCTCCTGCAGACTGAGCTTGCTATGAGTAGTGGTGGCCGGGTGGGTGAGAATGGTACGCGTATCCCCGAGGTTGCTGCTGCGGCTGCAGATCTTCACGCCATTCAGCAGTTTGGCGGCAGCGGGAGCGCCGCCCTCCAGTTCGAAGGTGACGATTCCTCCCCCCGCTCGCATCTGCCGGCGGGCAAGCTCGTACTGGGGGTGCGACTCCAGAAAGGGATAGTGCACCTTGCGGATGCCGGGCTGCTTCCCGAGCCACCGGGCCATTTCCAGGGCCGAGCGGCAGTGGGCGTCCATGCGCACGTGCAGGGTCTCCAGGCTCTTCGAGATCACCCAGGCGTTGAAGGGGGACATGGCCGGACCGGTGTGTCGGCAGAAGAAGATCACTTTCTCCATCAGTTCCGCGCGGCCCAGTAATAGTCCGCCGAGCACCCTCCCCTGTCCGTCCATCCACTTCGTCGCGGAATGGGTCACCAGATCGGCGCCGAAGTCGCCAGGGCGCTGGAGGTAAGGCGTGGCGAAGCAGTTGTCCACGATGAAGGTAATGCCCTGGGCCTGGCAGAATGCACCAGCCCGGTCTAGGTCCACGAGCTGCAGGCCCGGATTGGAGGGGGTTTCCGTGACGAAGAGTTTCGTTTCCGGCCGGACGGCGGCGGCCCACTCCTCCGGACGGTCGGGCTCGACGTAGCTGAAGGTGACCCCCCACTTGGGCAGGATCTGGGTGAGGATCTGGTGGGTGCTGCCGAAAACGGCCCGGGTAGCGAGGATGTGATCGCCCTGCTCCACCAGGGCGGCCATGCTCGCGAAGACCGCTCCCATGCCGGACGACGTGGCAAAGCCGGCCTCCATACCCTCCAGCGCGCAGGCTTTGGCGATGAGCTCATCGACGCTCGGGTTGTTGTAGCGGCTGTAGATGATGCCCTCATCCTCGCCTGCGAAGGTGGCGGCCATGGACTCCGCGCTGGGAAAGGTGAAGCTGCTGCTGAGGAACAGCGGGGTGCTGTGCTCGCGGTAATGCGTGGGATGCATCTGCCCGCGGATGGCGCGGGTCTCGAATTGTTGCTCGTCCTTCATATCTGGTTTCTCGGGGCCGCGAAGGTACGGCGCGCTTACTTGCGCGTAGCCACCGTCCGGTAGCTGCCCAGGGTGGTACCGCTCAGGGTTGCGGCACCCGGTGCGCCCTTCAGGTTCATATTTACGTCCGTCTGGTACTGGGCGGAGTAGAAGTTGATACGCAGGCCGTCGTCGGTCGTGCTGACGGATTGCAGCTCGGTTGATGATCCGCCCGCTACGAAACTGCCGGTAAGGTCACCGTCCACTTCGGTGATCATCAGCGTACCGGTCACCGTACCGGCGGGGGTGTCGCTAACGGTCACGTCGTACTCTCCGACGTAGGTCATGGCGGTGGATTCGCCCGCGGGTGCTTCCGGCAGGGGTTCCGGGGAGGCGGTGGTCGAGGCGCGCGGCGTGCAGCCGAGGGCCAAGAGAAGGGAAAGAATAAGGAGTAGTGCGATCGGCTTCATAGCGGGTTGTTTTACTGGCAGTTCAACCGGACAAACCGCGCATCCGTTCACGCCTCCCCGCTGAAAGCCACATCCATGGCCGCGCAGATACTGGCCGCGCCTTCCTGCAGGTCGGTGTCGGTGTGCGCGCCGCTTACGAAGCCCACTTCATACCCACTCGGACCGAGGTAGACGCCGGTCTGCAGTAGCTCGTGGTGGATGACCTTGAAGTACTCCATATTGGCCGGATCGATCTGGTCCGCCCGCTCGATGCGCTCGCGGCCGAAGGCCAGCCAGAAGATGGAACCGATGTGCGGCACGTGCAGCGGGTAGCCGCGTTCTTTGGCGTAGGCGTCCAGCGAAGTAGCCAGGCGATGGGTGCGTTCGGCGAGACGGTCGTAGAAGCCAGGTTCCAGACACAGCTCCAGCGCGGCCAGGCCGGCGGCCATGGCGACCGGGTTGGCGGAGAGCGTCCCCGCCTGGTAGACCGGGCCCACCGGCGCGATGTAGTCCATAATTTCCTTGCTGGCCCCGTAGGCGCCCACCGGGAAGCCACCTCCGATCACCTTACCGAAGGTCATGATGTCGGGCTTGACGTCGTAGTATCCGGCGGCGCCCTCGAAGCCGACCCGGAAACCCGAGATCACCTCGTCGAAGATGAGGAGTACGTCGTGCTTCCAGGCCTTGATGCGCAGGCACTCCAGCCAGGATTTGTCCTGCAACAGCAGGCCGTTATTCGCGGGGATCGGCTCCACGATGATGCAGGCGACCTCGCCGGCCTGCTCGGTGAGGGTGCGCTCCAGCAGGTCGCGGTCACCGAGCGGAAGTACCAGGGTATCGCGGGCCACCGCCTCGGTGACGCCCGCCGAGGAGCTGGTGCCGAAGGTGACCAGGCCGGAGCCGGCCTTGACCAGCAGGTTATCCACGTGGCCGTGGTAGCAGCCCTCGAACTTGATGATCTTGTCGCGGCCGGTGACGCCGCGGGCGAGACGCAGGGCCGACATCACCGCCTCGGTGCCGGAGCTGACGAACCGGAGACGTTCGATGTAGCGGTGGTTGTCCAGAATCAGCTTGCCCAGGCGGTTACCCATGCGGGTGGGGGTGCCGAAGCTGGTCCCCTTCATCACCGTCTCCATGACCCGCTGCCGGATGTGGGGATTATCGTGACCGTGAATGAGGGGACCCCACGAACCGCAAAAATCGAGAAAGCGGTTGCCGTCCACGTCGGTCATGTGGCTGCCGTGCCCCTCCTCGATGAAAAGGGGGGGGCCGCTCACGCTGCGGAAGGCGCGCACCGGGGAGTTGACCCCGCCGGGAAAGTAATGCTGGGCCTCCTCGAATAACCGGGCGGAGGTTTCCCGGGGTATGCGCTGTTCGAACTTCATGGGGGTCTAAAATTTCCGCAATACTATCACTCCCCGGGCGCCCGGGGGTCGTAATACGGTCAACATCCGCGCGGGAGTTCAGTTTCCGGGCTCCAGCGGGCACCCCGGCACCCGCGGCCCCGCCCCAGCCAACCGCAGGAAAGCTATATTACGCCCGCCGATCCGGCGAGCTTACGATGATGCGCATGCAGGGACTTTGGAAACGACTAACGACGGCGGTGATCTTCGTCATCATCATGATTGCCGGGATGTACACTGGCCCTTACACCTTTACTCTCCTGTTCCTCGTCATCACCGGAGCCTGCCTGTATGAGTTTTTCGGGATGACGCTCGACCGCCACACCCGCCGCGACCGCGTCCGGAAGGCCTTCGGCGTGGCGGTGGGGCTGCTGCCCTTTTTCCTGGTGAGCCTCTACTCGCTGGGCTACGTAAGCGATCCGGCCAGCTTTATCCAGGTTTCGAGTTTGCTCTTCGCTCCCTTCATCTTCACCATCTTCATCTACGAGCTGTACAGCCAGAGCCGCGAGCCCTTCGTGAACATCGCCTACATCATCCTCGGCCTGTTCTACATCGGCATCCCCTTCGCGCTGGTCGCCTTCATCGCCTTCGACGGCGACGTTTTCTATTTCCGGATCGTCTTCGGCCTGCTGGTCCTCACCTGGGTCAATGACACCGGGGCCTACCTGGTCGGCAGCCAGTTCGGCAAGACGCCGCTCTTCCCCCGTATCTCCCCCAATAAAACCTGGGAGGGCAGCATCGGGGGGGCCGTGACCTGCATCCTGTTCGGCTACTTCCTGCACCTAGTATTCGACGAGATCGGCCTCATCGAGTGGCTGGTACTGGCCGCCATCGTGGCGGTATTCGGAGGTATCGGCGACCTGGTGGAGAGTATGCTCAAACGAAGCGTGGGGGTAAAGGATAGCGGAGATCTCCTGCCCGGGCACGGCGGCGTACTCGACCGCTTCGACGCCTTCATCTTCGTGATCCCCTTCGCCGCGGCGTATATCCTATATCTCCGGTAGGCGGGGACGCAGGTGCCGGGGGGTGCGTCAGGAGCCGTGCTGCATTCGTCGGCTCAGCACCAGGAACAGCACCCCGCACAGCAGCCAGGCCGGCAGCGTCACGAAGGACAGGAAGACGTCGAACTGCACCGAGATGAAGTAGAACAACCCGAAGCTGATGGCCCAGGCCCAGAATACGGCGCCGTTGAAACCCAGGCCGGTGCGCTCCGCGTAGTCGGGCTGTATGCCCGCCCGGGCGCCAAAGAAGTGCTGAAAGACCACCACCGCCCCCACGGGTGCCAGGATAAATCCGTAGAGCGCCACAAAGTCAAGCAGCTTCATCGCGAAGGCCGGGAAGAGTCCGGCAATGGTGGCCAGGGTACCCGCCAGGATGGTCACCCAGAAGGTGGTGAAGCGGGGCAGCACGGCCTGGAAGGCGAGTCCGGCCCGGTAGATGGTGGGATTGGCGGTCGTCCAGCCGGCGAGCACGACCGCCACGATGCCAAACACCCCGATGGCGTTGTAGGCCAGCGGGCCGGGGGCCACGTTGGGGGCCAATCCCTGAGCCAGCAGAGCCTGCGCCTCGGGAGTACGCACGTACACGGCATACAGCAGCGCGGCGGCGATCCAGGCCATGTAGTGGCCGACGTACATCCCTGCCGCGGTGGTCCAGCCGGCGCTGGCCTTCTTGGCGAAGCGGAATACCGAAAGGTCAGACATCCCCACGTGCATGGCGGCATTGGCGAACCAGGACCAGATCATCACGTGCCAGAAGGTGTACTTGATTTGTCCGGGAAAGGGCTCGCTGCCGCTGCCCCAGATGTCCCAGAATTCCCCGAAGGAGCCTACGCCCAGCTGGTTGAGTGCTACGAAACCGCAGGCCACGAAGGCCAGTACGATGACCGGCGACATCCAGTTGGCGGCCTGGCTGACCGTGTCGTAACCCCTTGCGGCGATGATCGAGATCACCGCGCCGATAATGACTACCACGATCACGTAGGTCGCGCTGGTGGGCAATGTATCGGTGAGCTGGGGCATTTCCATCTGGAAGGGGATGCCGACCGCGGTGGCCGATACGGTGATCATGGAGCCCGCCAGGAAGCAGAAGAGCACCCCGTTGGCGAGGTTGTAGAAGGTCACGAGCTTGCGGCCGCAGATCTTTTCCAGCTGGTAGTAGAGGGTAAGGCGGTACTTGACCGCGATCTCCGCCGTGAGGAACCGCCAGCTGAGGACCGCCAGCAAATTGCCGAGCAGCAGCCCGACGATGAGGTCGAAGGCGCTGACCCCCGTGGTGAGAAACAGCGGCCCGATCACGAATTCCGTTCCGGCGGCGTGCTCCCCCGCGTACATGCCCAGGAAGCTCTTCCACCCCTTCAGGTTAGCGGCGGGGACGGGCTCGCGCTCGAATTCGCCGCCGGCAATGTCTTCGATGATCT
>JBGTHX010000075.1:0-1991 GCA_041746055.1 Lewinella sp.
TGGTACCTTCGCGCCTATGAACCGCGAGATCCTCCGGCTGGCCGTCCCGAATATCCTGAGCAATATTTCCGTGCCGCTGATCTCCAGTTTCGACACGGCGCTCATGGGCGGTCTGGGGGGCACCCACATCGCGGCGGTGGGACTGGGGAGTATGGCCTTCAACTTCGTGTACTGGAACTTCGGCTTCCTGCGCATGGGCACCACGGGGCTGACGGCCCAGGCTTACGGACGGGAGGATCTGCCGCAACAGGCCCGGACCCTCCTGCGCGGCGCGGCCGTGGCGCTGGGGATTGGTGTATTACTGGTGATGCTCCAGCAACCCGCCCTGCGCCTCACCGGCTGGCTGCTCAACGTCCGTGCCGATCAGCTGCCGCTGGTGGAGGAATACTTTCTGATCCGGATCCTGGCCGCGCCCGCCGCCCTGCTGCAGATGGTGCTGCTCGGCTGGTTCTTCGGGCGGCAGAATGCGGTGTGGCCGCTGCTGCTTACGCTGGTGGTCAACCTCACCAATCTCGGCATCAGCTACTACCTCGTCGCAGGCGCCGGCTGGGGCATCGCCGGGGTGGCCTGGGGGACGGTCGCGGCTCAGTATCTCGGATTACTCATCGGCATCGGGTTCCTAGTTTACGGCCGGTACCGGACGGCAAACTGGCCCTTGTTTCGCCGTGGGTCCGACGCGGATTCGCAGCCGGAAGCGGGCCGGGGCAGCAGCCTCGGTGATTTCTTCCGCATCAATCGCGACATCTTCATCCGCACGGTGTGTCTCACCCTCAGCTTCGCCTTCTTCTACAATCGCGCCAATGCCCTTGACGTAGGCACCGCTACCGTAGCGGCCAACGTGATCCTGCTGCAGCTCGTCAACTGGCTCAGCTACGGAGTGGATGGCTTCGCCTTTGCCGCCGAGAGTTTGGTGGGCAAATACGCCGGGGCCGGTCGTCCGGGACAGCTGAGTAAGGCCATCCGCTACGTCTTTGCCTGGGGCATGGCGCTGGCCGTCCTCTACGCGCTGATCTACGGGCTGGGGGGCCGTTCCCTCCTGGCGCTTTTCGCCCCGGAAGACAGTGCCGGCGACACCCTGGCTGTAACCCGGCAGTACCTGCCCGTGTTGATCGCCTTCTGCCTCCTTGCTACGCCCTGCTACCTCGCCGACGGCGTCTTCGTAGGCCTCACCGCCGCCCGCGCCATGCGGCAAACGATGCTCTTTGCCCTTGCCGGCTATTTGGGGGTCTACTACCTAGTCGGTCAGCACTTCGGCAACTGGGGGTTGTGGGGCAGTTTGCTGCTGTTCATGGTCTTGCGGGCCGGATTGCAGGGGGTTTGGTGGCGGATGGGGTGGGTTTTGGTACGGTAGTAGGGTGGTACGGGGTTCAAGGGGTTACGGGGTCGAGGGGTTAAGGGGTCAAGGGGTTACTCAATCCGATCATTGGTTCGGAGGGGCCACGAGGATTTTTTTCCCTCTACTACTCCTCGGGACCATTACCCAGGCGAGCGCAGCAAGCGGCACCTCCCACATGACTACAAGACTACCCGACTATAAGACTACCCGACTACCCGACTACCGTACCACAAGACTACCGTACTACCGTACTACCTTACGCCCATGTTCTACCCCAGCATAGCCGAAACCCAGCAGGCGCTAGCCTCGGGAGCCACTACCACCCTCAGGATGGTGGAGCGCTACCTCGCCAGTATCGGCGACCAGCGCTACCTGAATATCTACGTGGAGGTCTTTGCCGACGAGGCCCTCGATCTGGCGCGGGAGCAGGACCGTAAGCGCGCCGCGGGCGAATCACTGGGAAGGCTGGCGGGCGTGGTCATCAGCATCAAGGACGTGATCTGCTACGCGGACCACGGCGTGAGCGCCGGCTCGGCTATTCTGGAGGACTTCGTATCGCCCTACACCGCCACGGCCCTCCAACGGCTGCTCGACGAGGACGCCATCGTGATCGGGCGCACCAACTGCGACGAGTTCGCCATGGGCTGCGGCAATG
>JBGTHX010000076.1:0-4464 GCA_041746055.1 Lewinella sp.
CCCCCGCTGCTCGAGCCGCCCACCAGCACGATCTTTCCGTTGTAACTGAAGGTGCTGGGTTCGGCGTGGGACTGGACGAACGGCAGGTCGGCTAGGCGTTCCCAGGAATCGGTGATGGGATCGTAGCGGTGAACGTGTTTGTTGTCCGCACCGCCCCCGCAGCCATCGTGTCCATTCTGCCCGCCGATGGTGTACATTTTCCCGCCGAGGGTAACGGTGGAAAAGTGATTCCGGGCCAGCGGCATGGGCGATTGGCTGGTGCGGTTCTGCCAGCCGGCACCAGGTCGATCCAGGTCGTACACCAGGTGCGTATTCACGTCACAGTTGGCATTTGCGTCGAAGCCCCCTACGTAGTGGAGTTGGTGGCCCAGCAGGGCGAGTCCGCCGCCCCCGACAGGCAGGGGCAGTTTGGGTCCTGCCGACCAGGTATCGGTGCCGATATCGTACAGGTAAACGCCATCGGTGACCTTACCCGGGTGATCGCCGAGGCGGCCGCCCACGACCCAGATCTGGTTCCCTACGAGCGCGATGCCGTTGTGGGTGACGGTCGTACCGGCCGGCATGGGCTGGAGGCTGGTCCAGGCATTCGTAGCCGGGTTGTACTTCTCTACCGTGTTAGAGATCTTGATGGCGTAGCCGAATCCGTGTACCACGTAGTATTCCCCTTCATACATTACCGTACCCGCTTCCGACTTAGCCATCGGAGCGTGGTTGATGGTGGTCCAGGTGGGGTAGCTGCCGCCGGGAGCGCCGTCGAAGCTGAGGGCCTCCAGGAAAGTGTCTCCGGCGGTGATCTCGGTGCCGCCCTTGGTTTTCGAGCCGGCGGCCAGGTACACATCACCCGCGTATACGATAGCCTGGGAGCCGTGACGCGGAAGCACGAGATCGGCCGCGCGCCGCCACTGGCCGGAGGCGATGTGGAGTATCTCGGTATGAGCCAGGGCCAGGTTGTCGGGCGGATTGTTATCCACTTCCCCGCCGATAACCAGCAACTCATTATTCAGGACGGCCGTGGCGGCTCCCGCGCGGGCGGTTGGCAGGGGATCGGGCAGCGCCGTCCCGCTCACCCACTGCTCGGTGGTTAGGTCGAATACATCGACCGCAACTTCCGTGTCCGTCCAGGTTCCCGCCGGGGTACCGAATTTGGAACGGCGTCCTCCGGCGACGTAAAGCCTGTCGCCGATCGTCTCCACGGCGAAGTGGTCGCGGGCGTGGGGGGCGTCGGGCAGGACGGTCCAGGTATCGGTGGCCGGGTCGTACTTATCCATCCACGCCACGTTGGCGGGCGTGGTCGAATTGTCCAGAAAGGCACTGTGTCCGTTCCGGTTGCCGGCTACGATATAGAAGTGGCCGTTGTACACGGCGACTCCGCTGGAACCCCGACGCCGGGGGGCCGGGATGGCGGCTCCGGTGAGTAGCTCATCCTGCTGAGGATCATAGATCAGGACGTTAGCCAGCGGCTTCTCGTTCGGATAAGGACCGGTCATGGCGCCGAGCAGATAGATACGGCCATTATAGGCCCGGGCCTGAAAGTGATGGATGTCGTTGGTGGTGGCCGACTTGTCGCTCCAGCTCTTGGTGGCGGGATTGTACACCTGAATTTTCTTCTGGCCCCGCCCCCCGATCAGGTAAAAGTGGTCGCCGACTTTGACGAAGGCGGATTCGTGCCTTTTTTCGGGATTTACACCCTGGGTCGTTTGGGCGAACCACTGGCCTGCATTCTGGCCAATCAGCAATTGAGGGAGTAAAAAATACGCCAGCAGTAGGTATGTAAGTACGGGAGAAGCCTGTGGTCGGGCTCCGAGTGGTTGGAGTGTCATAGCGTGTGTAGGGAAAAGTTAGAAGTAAACCGGTTGCACGAACGGCAGACCCCTACTAAAGTAAGGCTATCCGCGGCTAGACAAGGTCCCTTTTTTTCTCCTTAACAATTCTACCCCCCCCAAACTATGGGATTGCCCGCCCTATCCCGACCGGCTCAGTCTGCCAGGGCCTGGTAGGTCATCTGCCGCATCTTTTTTTCGTAGTAGCCGGAGTAGGGGGACCGCTGAGACATGAAGATCGCGATCAGGTCTTCCTGCGGGTCAATGAAGAAGTAGGTCGAATAGGCCCCGCTCCAGAAATACTGTCCCACGGAGCCCAGCACGCCGTTGTCCGCCACGTCGGTGATCAGTCCGAAACCGAGGCCGAAGCCCTGTCCGTCCTCCCGCAGGTCACCCACGTGATTCAGGGTCATCATTTCCAGGGTCTTGGGGCTGAGGTAGCGCCGCCCGTCCAGTTCGCCGTGGTTTAGTAGCATGCGACAGAACTTCAGGTAGTCCGCGGCGGTGGAGTACAGGCCGTGAGTACCACCGAAGATCGTATTACCGGAGCTGGGCAACTGCATGGGGGCCTTGGACAGGGCGCCCTCGTTGGCCTGGTGGTTGGCCACGAGGCGACCGGTTTCCGAGGCGGGGATATTGTAGCCGGTATCCTTCATGCCTAGGGGGTCGAAGAGTCGTTCCTGCAGGAACTCGGCCAGCGTTTGTCCGGAGAACACCTCCACCAGCCGGGCCGCGATGTCCGGCGAGGCGCTGTAGTACCACTGCTTGCCGGGCTGGCCGATCAGCGGCAGGGTAGCGAGGGTGCTCACCCGCTCGGCCAGGGTGGCCTTGGGCTGGAAGTACATCGCCGCCGCGATCTCGTTGTCCAATTTCGTGCCGCCCAGACCGTGGGAGAAGCCGGCCGTGTGGCTCAGGATCTGCTCGATGGTGATGGCCGTTTCCGCGGGGTCGGTGGCTACGCCTACGCCGTCGGTGGTATTGCGGGCCACCTTCAGGTTGGCGAATTCCGGGAGGTATTTTGCCACCCGGTCGTTGAGCTGAAAGTAGCCTTCCTGGTACAGCATCATGAGCGCCACCGTGACGATCGGTTTGGTCATCGACATCAGGTGGTAGATCTGGTTCGGCTCCAGCGCCCGTTCGGTGCCCAGGTCACTTTTTCCCTGCACTTCATGGTAGCCCAAGATACCGTGGCGGTAGATCATGGCCTCGGCCATGGGAAGCTCGCCGGTATCAATTTCCGAGGCGATCCAGTCGGTGTAGCGCTGAAGCCCGTCTACCGAGAGCCCGGCGGCGGCGGCATCTTGCGCGGACGCGAGTGCCAGGGTAACAAGCAGGAGCAGGGTAAGCAGGGTAATGCGCATGGTCGGCGGCGGGGGTGATTGAACACGAAAAGTAGCTAAAAAACGCAAAGCCCCCGCAACCTCTGGTTGCGGGGGCTTTGCGACGTCAGGGTGGGTACCCTTTATTTGTCAATGCTGTTCACCACGGCGGTGAAAGCGGCGGGGTGGTGCATGGCCAGGTCGGCGAGCACTTTCCGGTTGAGACCTACGCCGGCGGTGTTAAGACCGTGCATGAGGCGGCTGTAGGTGGTACCGTTCTGGCGGGCAGCGGCGTTGATACGGGCGATCCAGAGGCGGCGGAAGACGCGCTTCTTGTTGCGGCGGTCCCGGTAGGCGTAAGCCATTCCCTTATCGACGGCGTTCTTGGCAACGGTGTAGACTTTGGAACGGGCGCCGAAGTATCCTTTGGCGGCTTTGAGAATGCGCTTGCGGCGCGCGCGGCGGGCAACCGCATTAACTGAACGTGGCATAATACTTGGTTTTAGTACAGTACGGAGACCGCTCGGGGTTCTTTGGGCCCGTACTCTCGTTAAAAAAGGGGGTTACTTACAGAGCAGGCGCTTGATCCGCTTCTCGTCGGCATCGGAAACCAGGGCTCCGTCACGGAGACGAAGCTTGGCCTTGTTCGACTTGTTGCGCATCATGTGCGAGGTGTAAGCCTGGAAGCGCTTCACTTTACCGGTTCCGGTAATCTTGAAACGTTTCTTTGCACTGCTGTGCGTCTTCATCTTAGGCATGGCACCGGTTTTTACAAATGGAGCGCAAAGGTAAGGGGATAGATTTACAATTTACAATTTACGGGCTACAATTTACCGTTCCCCGCTCCCGGAACCCAGTACCTTGCCCGTCATGAAGCAACGGATCGCGCAGTTTACCCTCGTCGTGGATGATTACGACACCGCCATTGCCTTTTACGTCAATGTCCTCCGGTTCGAACTCCTGGAGAACACGAAAATGAGTCCGGAGAAGCGCTGGGTACGGATCCGGCCCGCGGGAAGCGGCCCCGACGGCGTGGCGCTTCTCCTGGCGAAGGCCAAGAACGAGCGGGAGCACGCGGCGGTGGGCAACCAGACGGGCGGGCGGGTTTTTCTGTTCCTGGAGACCGATGACTTCGAGCGGGATTACCGGCGTCTTCAGGAACACGATGTGGAGATTATCCGGCAACGCTCCGTGGAAGCATACGGGACGGTGGCCGTCTTCGCCGATCCATACGGGAATAAGTGGGACCTCATCCAGCGCCCTTAAATAATATACGAGCAGGCCGGGCCTGGAGGCCCTCCCTCCCTCGCAATTGAGTGGTCGTG
>JBGTHX010000077.1:0-4021 GCA_041746055.1 Lewinella sp.
GTACGGTAATGGCCTACCTGATGATGATGGCCTTCTGGGTGGATCAGCTGCAGCAGGCCGCCAACCAAACCTTCCGCACGCTGCTCGGCGGGCTCAAGACGAAGGTTAAGCTCTGGGATAGTCTGCGCACGGTCTTCCGCAGGGTACCGGCACCGAACATGCAGAAGTTACACCTCGAAATTGCGCAGATGTACTGCATCAGGCTGATCTGACCCATAGTGAGAACTGCTGGGTCGCTGACCACTTCTCCATCGCCGAGCATAATGCTCCACTGGTCGAGGGATGACAGTACGTCGCTCGGATACGTTACGTTTTCCGGAACGGATTGTGCCGTGGTAGCTTCTGGATTCCCGTTACAGCTGAGTACTAAGGAAGCCAGGATGATCAGGATGAGCGCGTGGGCTGTTTCGTTCAATTGGTGCATGGATGATCATTTTGTATCATATACCACGGGAGCGTGCCGGACGCATTTACGTTGACCGCACGACGTAGTTTTTGGTTAACCGGTTTTTGGTTAACCAATTTACAAGGTAGAGCTTTCTCACCAAAATAAATTCACGCAATGAGGATACACGCAATCGATCGGCCATGCACTGTGATGGGTCGGGTATGATCGGGGCGGTGGTGGTGCGGAACTCCTCGGCCGTCATCTTCCACATGGCCAGATTAATGATGTCCGCATGCATCTGGGATAACCAGCGATCCATTATTTTGCGTTGGTCGCCGGATATTTTTTCCTGTATACAGGGCAGTGGCGGTAAGGGACTAGTCCGGTTCTAATTCGTCTGGGTGATTAAACCGTAGCTCTTCGCGGCCAGCTCCCGGGCGAAGCGCAGTTACAGGTGCTCCCGCCCGGCAACCGCGTAAAGGTGTTCGCAGTTCCCAGGCCTGGAAGAACAGTATGCTCGCCGAGGTCCGCATCCTCCGTTCGATGAGCCGGTTGGGCTTGATTGGCATCCTGACTCCGGGCTATGTCCGTGAGGCAGACGAACCCGCTCTTCTTATCTATACCGATTACCTTCTCCCCTTTTTTGATGCTGGACGCCATGGTTGGTTGTGTCTGCTTGTAACATGCAACAACGCTTTGAATTTCACACTGTGTGTTGGGCTACGAATTACGAGGGGTAATGATTGCTGTTTCCCTATTTGAAAGGCATTTTTTGCAACATGAGATTCGCTCTCCGGCTAAAGAGCGAAGTCGCAATTTATCATGCCACCCAGCTTTTCCACCTAAGAATGATAGCGGGAATCGGGAAGCCTAGTGAGCCACCGGCTTCCTCCCGGGCGTACTTGGGGCGGATGCGCCGGATTATGGGTTTGCCGGGCCGATAATCCACGGTATCGGTTACTTCCCGGCCGATGCACTGCAGCCCTGTGGTGTCCTGGCCCTCCGGTTCCAGGATGATCTCTTCCACGGGCAGGTGGTCCGGTAGTGCCGCCCGATCGGGGTGGGCCTTTTTGGCTTTGCGGCGGGTGTAGGCGACCTGTTCCGTGGCAGGTGGTACCTACCCGGTCTGCTCCTACAACGTACGTTGCTCTGGCGGAGCAGGGCTGCCACTTAACCGCTCGGACTTGGCACCGAAGATCAGCTCCTTCAACTGGTCGAGCTCGTGGCGCAGGACAGGGTTGCTCGGACGGTTACGTTAACCCGGCAATTCGGAACCGGAAACCGCGTTCGTTTATAAGCCAATGCTATAGCGCACGGCAGGGGCAGGCTGCTTACACCGCCCCAATGAGTGATGAGAGTGTGTAGGGCTTATGTACCGTGATTGTTACATATAGCCATTTTTTCACCGCCTGGACGCAATCTGTTCCGCCAGGCACAAAATCAATACAATTTTGGCAACTAGATTTTCCAGCCCGATCGTAATGTTTGTTCTCTTTATAGCCTGTGTCAGTCTACTGGGTTGCAGCAAGGAAGAGGATGACTCTATAGTAGAGGTACGGGTAAACGGTACCGTTCTAATTGATGACGGCGATGACTACATTGGTGATATCGATGGAGACTTCATGAGTACGGGCGGAAGTGCCTCCCGGACATTTTTTTGGCAGAATAACTTGACTACTGCAGACTATAACGCCGATATTACGGCCAGCTCTGCAGGCACGTTCAATCTAGTGGTGAAAGATTCGGACGGAGCCATCGTACTCGACCGTGGTCTTTCGGGGGCTGGCGAAACAGATTCCTTTTCCGGCATAACGCGGGAAGGTACCCCGGGTCTATGGACGGTCACTGTAGGGCTTGATTCCTTCCGCGGGGATGGAAGCTATTCGCTCAGCGAAGGAAATTAATTCTTCCACTACAATGCTCTGAAGCAGCAGTTCTCACTATCAGTCATTTTAGCGGGCGGCAGTGCTTTTCATGAATGGCAAAAGCACGCTCCGAGCACGACCTTCCCCCCGTGTGGGTGGCCTCAAAACGAGAGTGAAACTCTGGGATAGCCTGCGCACCGTGTTCCGCATGGTGCCGGCACAAAACATGGATGAGCTCCACGTCAGTAATGTCGAGATTTACTTCATCAGTCTGATCTGACCGATAGTGAGAACCACTGCCTCTCCCCCACCAGGATAGCCAGCAAACCCGTCTCCGCCGCCCTCCCAAATCCGTTATCATTAAAACTCTACTGAGGTACTGTTCCGGCCGGATTTCCTACATCGCGGTCAGGGAATTGGTGATCTCGATTGGTCAAAATTAAATCGGCACTTCCGCTTCTCCCAACCGGAAGCGGATACCAACCCTCCCCCACCTTGCCTATTTAGCCCCCTTTCAGTGCCGAATGAGCATGCTTTAGACAGATCTGTTTCCTATTTCGGTGGAATAGGAAACAAACCCTTTTCTGCCGAATGCACGTCCCCACAAAAGAGGAGTGCAAGTACCTCTTATCACGGCAAGTTGCTCTACTCCAGCGATCCGCTCCCCACTACCCCCTTCACCCCGCCCCGCAGGCTCACTACCTCCACCCCGGGCCGCTCCTTACGGATCTGGGCCGCCAGGACAAGGCTCAGCTTACCGGAATTGCAGTAGAGGAGGTAGCGCTTTCCATCCTGCATTAATTCGAGGCATTGCCCGAGGGGATTGCGTGGGTCGAGGCGCACCACGCC
Source organism: Lewinella sp. (assembly GCA_041746055.1). Classification (GTDB taxonomy): domain Bacteria; phylum Bacteroidota; class Bacteroidia; order Chitinophagales; family Saprospiraceae; genus Neolewinella. The sequence continues at coordinate 3,103 of JBGTHX010000077.1, forward strand.
GACGGGGAGCTCGGGTTCCCGCTCCGGAGACAGCATACTGAAGATGCCTGCGTAACCCGGGGGGGTGAGCGATTCCGCCTCCACCTCCAGCGCTTCGCGGGCCACCGACGGGGCGGCGCTCGCCCAGGGAGCGGGGATTGCTGTGGTATAAGTCTTCTGCAGCTTCACCCGGTGCTGGCTGTTGTCGAGGGCCTGGTACGTTAGCAGCCGGTCGACGGGCGGGTCGCCGATACCCAGCAGGTAGCAGAGAGCAGCGTTGGCCTGGAGCAGGGCCACGATACCTACGGCTGTGGGCAGGACACCGGCCGTGGCGCAGTCGGGCAGACTGGGGTCCGGCTCGGGGTACACGTCGCGGAGATTGATGCCCCCAGGTTGATTCTCGAAGAGCGCCAGGTAGCCGCCGTAGCCCTGGGCCGCGGCGTAGAGCAGGGGCACACCCAGGTTCACGCAGGCATCGTTGAGGAGGTGCTTAATGCGGGCGTCGTCGGTACCGTCGAGGACCAGGCTGGCGCCGGTGAGCAGGACACGGGCGTTATCGGCCGTCAGGGCCCTGGGCACGGCCGATACCCGCAGCGTGGGATTGATCTTTAGCAGGTGGTCACGCAACTGCTCCACTTTGGTACCGGGGGCCGCCACGTCGTAAAAGGGCTGCCGGTGCAGGTTAGTTGTTTCGGGGCGGTCACCGTCGATGAGCCGGAGGGACCCTACCCCGGCCCCGGCCAGGTAGGCCGCGGCGGGGCTACCGAGCCCTCCGCAGCCGACGATCACCAGCCGGGCGGCGGCGAGTTTCTGTTGCCCCTCCGCTCCGATCTCAGGCAACACGGTCTGACGGGCGTAACGGTCCTCAGCCATGGTCGAAATCACTTTTCCCGCCCCGCTTGCTTTCCAGCCTCAAGTCGCGGATGACGATCCCGTGCGA
>JBGTHX010000078.1:0-7264 GCA_041746055.1 Lewinella sp.
CCAACACCAGCGTGGAACACCACCAGGAAATCACCGAGCAGTTCATCCCGGCCAGCGACCTGATCGTATTCGTCTTTGAGGCGAAGAATCCCTACCGGCAGTCGGCCTGGGACTTCTTTAAGTACATCCACGGCGACTGGCGCAAGAAGACCATCTTCGTCCTACAACAGCGTGACCTGGCCACCGTGCAGGAACTAGAGGTGAACCTGGAAGGGGTAGCGGAGAAGGCCCGCCATGAGGGCATCGCCGAACCCCGCGTCTTCGCCGTAAGTGCCCGCGACGAGCAGCTGGGGACAGACGACACCGGATTCCCCGCCCTGCGGGCGTATATCGCCGACAACATCACCGGCGGAAAGGCTCCCCGGCTGAAGTTGAACAACAGCGTCCTCACCGCGCAGACGATCAACGAGAAGATCGCCGACGGACTGCTCACCCGGCGGCGGCAGTACGAAGCCGACTCGGCCTTCCGGCAGGATATTCAGGAAACCCTCGACGAGCAGGTAGCCCAGAGCAACAAGCAGGTCGACCTCATGGTGGAGAACCTGCTGCTGACCTACGACGGCATCACCAGCAAGAAACTCAGCGAGCTGCGGGACGGACTTAGTATGTTCGGGCTGGTCAAGCGGAGCCTGGCCTCCACCTTCGGCAGCACCCCCGGCGCCAAGGAATGGCTGGAGAACCTGGCCAAGGACCTGGAGACCGAACTGAACGAGAAACTTCGTGCCCGCCTCAATGAGAACGTCGTCGATCTCGCCGAGACCATTCAACAAATGGTGAAGACCATCGACCTCAAACTGCGTGGTAGCCAGACCATTCTGAGTAACGACCACGACATATTCTCGAGCATCGCCGAGCGCCGCGAGAACGTACTGCGCGACCTACAGGACCAGTTCAACCGCTTCGTGAGCAAGACGGAGAACTTCACCGATGAGAGCCTCTTCGCCGACCGCGAAAATATCGCCCCCAACCTGGCCGCCGGCGGGGGTATCGCGGCCCTCGGCGTGATCCTGATGGCCCTGAGCACGCTCCCCGTGGTGGACGTCACCGGCGGCGTGCTGACCACGGTAGGCATCATTTTTGCCGGCTTCAGCACCCGCGGCAAGCGGCGGCGCATCGTGGAGGGTTTCGAACAGGAGATCAGCAGTGGCCGCACCCGCCTCGCTACCGAACTGGAGGAAAAGCTCAAGAGCTACATCACCACCCTCCGCCGCCGGATCGAGGCCAATTTCGGCCGCTTCGACGAGATGCTGGACCGGGAGGAAAAGAACCTGCTCATCCTGGAGGGTACCCATAAGGAGGTACGCCAGGAACTCGAGGCGCTCGAGGGTGACCTGGCCGCCTGAGCCGTGGCGCATCGCTACTACATCATCCACAAGCCCTTCGGCATGCTCTCGCAGTTCACGCGGGAGGTAGCGGAGCACAAGACGCTGGCCGATCTGGCGGATTTCCCTTCCTCCGTTTATCCGGTAGGCCGGCTGGACCGCGACAGCGAAGGCCTGCTCATCCTCACCGATGATACCTCCCTCAACCACCGCTTACTGCATCCCTCCCACGCCCATCCGCGTACCTACCACGTTCAGGTGGAAGGGGCGCCCGCGGCCGAGGACTTTGCCAGGCTGGCTGCCGGTCCCGCCTTCCGGGTCAAAAAGCAGCTCATCCAGCCCCGCCCCCTGGAGGTGAAGCCCCTGGCACCCGCGCTTGCCGCCGGCATCCCCGCCCGTAATCCCCCGGTGCGCGAACGGAAGAGCGTACCCGACACCTGGCTGGAACTGACCCTGACGGAAGGAAAAAACCGGCAGGTACGCCGCATGTGTGCCGCGGTGGGCTTTCCCGTGCTTCGCCTGATCCGGTACGCGATCGCCGGAGTGACGCTGGACGACCTGAGCGGAGAGGCGGTCCGGGAGGTAGGGCGCAAATGGTTGGGGGAGCGTCTTGAACTTCGGCGCTAGAAGTCGTATTATAGGGGCGTCCGGCTGCACACGACAGGCCGGAGGAACTAAAATCACGTGCTATGGAATGGCTGCGCAGAACCCTCGAACGATCCGCTTTCGGCGTATGCGCCTGGCTGGGTGACCAGATGGGCATCGGGCGCACGCGGGTCCGGCTGTACTTCATCTATCTCTCCTGCCTTTCGCTGGGCTCCTCCCTGTTGTTTTACTTCTTCGCGGCTTTCTGGCTGAATGTGCGGGAGTACATGCGGGAAGGCCGTCGGCAGATGGGATTGTAGGCGCGGGTCTCGTACCGCAGCCCAAACTGCTACCTTGCGTCTGAAAGATAATATCGCCAAGTGAGCACACCCCTATCCACTTCCCCCACCGCCGCCCCCCTGGGCCTCGCCATTGTCGGTCTCGGCGGGGCGGTCGGCACCACGATCGCCGCCGGTCTGGCCCTGATGCGCAGCGGCCGGCAGTCCACCACCGGCTTGCCACTGGCCGAATTTGCTGATCTGGACCTTACGGACTACCGCAATCTACGCTGCCGCGGATGGGACCTCTATGACCATAACCTCCTCGAAGCGGCCCGCCACCACCGGGTACTCCCCGAATCGGATCTTGAACCCATCGCCGATGAGTTGCGCTCCCTGATGCCCTGGACCGCCGTCAGCAACCGCAATTACTGCCGCGGCGTGGTGGGTGACCACGATAGCACCGGTACCCACCGCGAGCTGATCGCCGGCATCCAGGGGCAACTGGACGATTTTGTCCGGGAGATCGGCGGTCGGGTGGTCGTGATCAATCTGGCCAGTACCGAGCACGCCGTGGACCCGCGGGCAGATATATACGCCGAGATCCCCGCCTTCGAGCGGGCCCTGGACGACAACCACACCGGCATCAGTCCGGCCATGCTGTACGCCTACGCCTGCATCACTCACGGGGTGGCCTACGGCAACTTCACGCCGAGCCGGGCGGCGGATATTCCGGCCCTGCGGAAGCTCGCGGCGGCCCGGGGGGTGGCAGTAGCCGGCAAGGACGGCAAGACGGGACAGACCTTCATCAAGACGGTTCTGGCCCCCGCCCTGCGCGCCCGGGCGCTTCACGTGGACGGATGGTTCAGCACCAACATCCTGGGCAACCGCGACGGGGAGGCCCTGCGCCACCCGGAATCGCTTGAGAACAAGATCGGCACCAAGGGAGACGTACTGGGAAGCTGCCTCGGCTACCCGGTAGAGAACCATTTGGTACGCATCAACTATTACAAGCCCCGGGGTGACGACAAGGAGGCCTGGGACAACATCGACGTGTCCGGTTTCCTCGGACAACGTATGCAGATCAAGGTGGATTTCCTTTGCAAGGACAGCATCCTGGCCGCCCCGCTGGCGATCGAGATCGCCCGCTGTCTGGACCTGGCCCAGCGCCGCGGCCTGGGTGGGGTGCAGGAGTCGCTGGGTGCCTTTTTCAAGGCCCCGATGACGGCCGACGGACGCGCACCCGAGCACGCCTTCCCCGAACAACAGCGGGAACTGCTGCGGTGGCTGCGGGAAACCTCCGAGGCGAATGCCCCGGCAGCCGAATCGCCAGCCTTCGTACCCCGCCCCGACTAATATGCCGCTTCGTTACGCCTACAATACCAATGGCTGCGCCCACCACCGCCTGTCCGACGCCCTCGAACTCATCGCCGAAGCGGGCTATGATGGAGTGGCCCTGACCCTCGACTGGCAGCACCTGGATCCGCTGGCGCCCGACTGGGAACGAATGACGCACGCGGTGGGTGAGCAGCTGCGGCGGCTGGGATTGGGCTGCGTGATCGAAACCGGCGCCCGTTACCTACTCGATCACCGGTGGAAGCACGAGCCGACCCTGATCTCCCCAGCGTCGGAGGGTAGAGCCCGGCGGGTGCAATTCCTGCAACGGGCCGCGGACATCGCCGCGTTGTTGGGCGCGGAAACTGTATCCTGCTGGGCCGGCGTGCCGCAGCCGGGCGTCCAGACGGAAGAGGCGGGAAGCCAACTGCGGTCCGGCCTGGTGGAAGTAGTGGCCTACGCACGCGAGATTAGCGTCACCATAAGTCTGGAACCCGAGCCGGGGATGCTGGTGGAAACGAACGCCGATTTTCTGGCGCTGCGGGCCAGTGATCCGGTGCTGGAATCCCACCTGCGGCTGGCCCTCGATCTGGGCCACGTCTGGGTGACGGGGGAGGGAGACCCGGCCGAAGCGGTGATCCGTCACCAGAACCTGTTGGGAACCGTGGCTATTGAGGGGATGGACCGCGGGGTACACCTCCACCTGCCGCCCGACCGGGGGGATATGCCGATCCCACCACTGCTTTCCGCGCTTACCCGGATCGATTACCGCGGACTCGTGTGCCTGGAACTGAGCCGGGAAAGTCCGCGGGCCCACCTCGCCATCCCCGAAGGGATCGCTCACCTGCGTGCGGTGGAGCAGCAACTTCCCGCGGCCCGTTAACTTTTTCCGGCCACCGGCGTCTTTGCAGACAATGGACCACCCGCCCACGCTGCTGGATGACTTTCGCAGCCGCCTCAACGAGTTCGGAGGGCAGCGCGAACCCTGCTTTTTTCTCATCGATTTCGAACTGCGGCGCCCCCTTATCCGGTCGCCGGAGGAGGCCGGCGCGGAAGGAATACGCTTCAGCTTTCCGGGACGGCCGGATCACGTGGCCCTGCCGCTACCCGAACGATCTCCGGCCCTCTCCTTCGATCCGATCTCCCCGGACCGCTACCGCCGCGCCTTCGACGTGGTGCAGGACGGGCTGCACCGCGGCGACAGCTTCCTTACGAATCTGACCTTTCCCACGCCCGTCCGGGTGGAGGCTACCCTGGAGGAGGTGTACGCGGCCACCGAAGCCAAATACCGCGTCCTTTTGCCGGGAGGCTTCGCGTGTTTTAGTCCCGAAACCTTCGTCACCGTGAATGCCGTGGGCTACCTCGAGACCCGCCCGATGAAGGGCACGGCGGCCGATACGCCGGACGGCAGGGCCTGGCTACTGGACGATCCGAAAGAGATCGCCGAGCACGCCACCATCGTCGACCTGCTGCGCAACGACCTTAGCCGGGTGGCCCGGGGGGTGCACGTAAGCGAGTACCGCTACCTGCAGGCAATAGAGTCTCAGGCGGGCGGACTGCTGCAGAGCAGTTCGCGTATTGGGGGGCAGCTTCCTGCCGACTGGCCGGGCCGGATCGGCGACATACTGCTCGAGCTACTTCCGGCCGGTTCGGTGAGCGGTGCTCCCAAGACCGCGACGCTGGACCTGATCCGCCGGGCGGAGGATGGTCCGCGGGGCTACTACTGCGGCGTTGCGGGGTACTTCGATGGCAAGTCGCTCGATAGCTGCGTGCTGATTCGTTTCCTGGAGCAGGGGCCGGCCGGCTATACGTTCCGCGCCGGTGGGGGTATCACGGCACGGAGCCGGGTGGGGGAGGAGTACGCGGAAATGAACGCCAAGATCCGGCTGCCCCTGCGGAAACGGGTGTAAACAGATACCTTCGCCTCCCGATGAATAACCCGAGCGCACCACAGTTGCTGGAAAGTATCCGCTGGTCGGACGGTCGGGCGGAACTGCTCCACCTTCACCAGGAGCGGGTGGACCGCTCGCGCGCCCGCTACTACGCTAAGGCGCCCGCCTTCAAACTGGCGCGGGTGATCGGAGAGCTCGATCTGCCTGCGGAGGGGCTGTTTAAACTTCGGCTTATTTACGGCGCCGGCCTGCAACACTGGGAAGTGCAGCCCTACCGGATCCGTGAGGTACGGTCTCTGCGGGTGATCGAGGCGGATGCACTGCGCTACGGCCGCAAATACGCCGACCGCGGCGGTCTCGACGAGCTATTCGCCAATCGGGGCCGCTGCGACGATGTGCTGATCGTACAGCGGGATCACCTCACCGACAGCACCTACGCCAATCTCGCCTTCCACGACGGCCAGCACTGGTATACCCCCGGCTGGCCCCTGCTGCGCGGCACGCGCCGGGAGGAGCTGATCCGCCGCGGCGTCATCCGCCCCACGGTGATCCGGCTGCGCGACCTTTACAAATTCGAGCAGGTCAGGCTCATCAATGCGATGATGGAATGGGAAGAAGGCCCCACCTTTTCCACGTCCGCTGTGCTGCGCGACTAGCGGGTCGCCTCCAATCTGCGGCGCAGGTTCGCCACGGTACGGGCCGGTCCGCCGGTCATGATCTCGCGCCGCAGCCAGCCCGGCAGTCCGGCCCCGGCGTCGGTCCTCACGGTACACTGTAACTCAATCTCCCCGGAGGGCAGAGGGGTGATGACCCAGACACCCGAATAGGTTCCGAGTCGGTCTCTCCCCTCCGTCGGCGGTATGGCGTCGGGCCGGGCCGTGATGCGTCGGGTTAGCACCCCCCGCCCGTCGGTTTCCTGGATCACCCGGGCCACGACCTCTTTGTCCCGGAAGGGGAAGGGCATGTCGATCCCCGACACGTAGATGAAGTCGTTATCCTCCCCCCCGGGCACGATATACGCCCCGTCGCAGCGGTGCACCCACTCATCGTAGCGCTCCGCATCGTCTAGGGTGGCCCGTACCCGGTCCATCGTTGCCGTGGCCCGCGTGATTACCCGCACGGAAAGGTCGTCGCCGGCCTCGTCCCGGGTGTAGACCTGCACGCCATCGTCCTCGGTTTCGAGGTCGAAGCCGTCGGTTTCCTGGGCGCGGACGCAGGTGCCAAGGGCCAGCAACAGGAGCAGGGAAATGGTTCTTCGCATAGGTTCAGTGGTGCGCAAAGGTAATCGCCGGAGGACGGGGGTTATTGCAATCGGTTTCTACCTAAAATGGCGAACCATGTTAATTTTATATCTTGTCAATCCTATGTCTAACCGGGGCGCGGCCCCGGTGATTATCCATCTTAACTGTTCGATATGCAAAAGCGGCAATTTGCTGTGCTCCTCCTATCCGGCTTCCTCCTTCCCCTGTCGGCCCAGGACGGCTTCCGATCCCTCACCAACGGAAAGGACCTCAGCGATTGGGAAACCTACGGCGGCGAGGCGCCCTACGAGCTCGAGGGCGACGTGATCACCGGCACTGCCATAGTGAACACCCCCAATACTTTCCTCTGCACGGACCGCCCCTACGATGATTTCGTGCTGGAACTGGAATTTATGGACGAGGCACCGCTCAATAGCGGCATGATGATCCGGGGGCAGTGGCGGCAGCAGGATGATATCCGGCGCATTTACGGTTACCAGGTGGAGATCGATCCCAGTGCCCGCGGCTACACCGGTGGCATATACGACGAGGCCCGCCGCGGATGGATTTATCCCCTCCACTACAACGATGCCGCCCGCACGGCCTACAAG
>JBGTHX010000079.1:0-5478 GCA_041746055.1 Lewinella sp.
CGCCTCCGGCATCCCGTTGCGGGGGGGTAAGCGGTAATTTCGTTTATTTGGGCTCCGTCCGCTCCGCTCAGCAGGAGGTTCACCACGGAGGACGCGGAGGGCTTCACTGAGGTACCCCGGAGGAACACTATACGTTATACCACTTTTCAGCGGCGCGCTTCGCCGGCACTGACCTAACCAAACCTGAATGGATACTACGACCTTACGGCACCCGGAAGACGGGGGCAGCATCTTCGGCCACCGGCCCGGACTCTTCGTGCTCTTCTTCACCGAGATGTGGGAGCGCTTCAGTTACTACGGGATGCGGGTATTGCTGGTGGTCTTCCTGGTGAACGTGGCCTTCGGGGATACCCCCTGGGAACGGGCCGACGCCCTGGCGCTGTACGGCATCTATACCGGACTGGTCTACTTCACCCCCATGATCGGCGGCATCATCGCCGACCGGCTGCTGGGCTACCGCAAGGCGGTGGTACTGGGCGCCCTGGTCATGACCCTGGGACACGCGGCGATGGCCTTCGAGACGTCCGGGTTCTTCTACACGGGATTGGGCCTGGTGATCATCGGTAACGGCCTGTTCAAGCCGAACATCAGCTCCATCGTGGGGCAGTTGTACGATAAGGATACGGAGCGCAAAGACGGCGCCTACACCATATTCTACATGGGCATCAACTCGGGCGCCTTCCTGGGCATCCTGCTGTGTAGCTACTACGGCGAGAACCCGAACTACGGCTACGGCTACGGCTTCGGTCTGGCCGGGGTGTTCATGTTTATCGGTCTGCTGCAGTTCTGGTTTGCCCAGGACATCTTCGGCAAGATCGGTCTGTCCCCCCGGGAGACGCGCGAACGAGAAGAGCGCAAGACCAGCGCAACGGAGTCGCGCGCCGTGGAGCCCGACGGCTTCACTGTGGATGCTTCGATGGACGTGCTGGACACGGAAGACGATTTCATCCCCTCCACCGGTGACGGCGAGGAAGGCAAGCGCGCCGGGATCTGGGCGGCCATCGGACTGGCCATCATGGCGGTAGTTTACTTCCTCATCTCCACCTTCGCCGAGCCGCAGGCCAATGCGCTGCAGACCTTCAGCCGGGAGTTCATGCCGCCGATCATCCTGGGATCGGTGATCGGCTTCGTGGGCTGGATCATGTCGGACAAAAGCCTGCAGAGGATCGAGCGCGACCGCGTCTGGTCGATCATCGTATTCAGCTTCTTCATCGTCTTTTTCTGGTGGGCCTTCGAGCAGGCCGGGGGGTCGATGACCATCTTTGCCCTCGATTACACCGAGCGCAACCTGACGGGAGAGGGGGCCACCTACTTCCGCATCGCAAATACCGCCATCACCGTTATCCCGGTGCTGGTACTGACGTGGGTACTGCTCAAGCTCTTCGGCATCACCTTTAAGCACTACGCGCTTTCCAACATCATCCTGGCGGTGGCCTTCGTGATCGTGTGGGGCCTGGTGATCAACATGCTCTTCGAGCAATTCACCGAGGCGGCTCCCGAGGTACCCGCCGGCTGGTTCCAGATCTTCAACAGCCTGTTCATCATCTGCTTCGCGCCGCTGTTCGCTAGCCTGTGGGAGCGGAAGATCAGCTGGCTGCGGCGTGGTCCGGTCAAGTTCGCACTCGGCCTTACGCTGGTGGGACTGGGCTTCGCCATTCTGGCCATCGGCTCGCTGAGTATCCCCGACGGGGCCAAGACGGCCAGCGTGAGCATGTTCTGGCTCATCGCCGCCTACCTCTTCCACACCTGGGGCGAACTGTGCATTTCCCCGGTGGGCCTGAGCTACGTATCCAAATTAGCGCCGGTGCGGCTGGTGGGCCTGATGTTCGGCATCTTCTTCGTGGCCAACTTCATCGCCAACTTCTCGGCGGGTCTGACGGGCTCCTACATCGACGACATCGCCGAGGCGGTGGGCCTGAGCGGCTTCTTCGCCATCTTCGCCGCGGTACCGATCACGGCCGCGGTCATCTTCGTGGCCATCTCCGGCTGGATGAAAAAGATGATGCATGGCATTGAATGACGGCCGGTGGTTCCAGCGGCTGCAGACGATCTTCTACGGCCTGCTGATGGCGCAGTTGCTGTTCGCCATCATCGTCTGGTTCCTGATCCGGGGCCACGAGGCGCGCTACTTCATGGACGGGGAGACCGACCTATTCGTCGTGGCCGGCTACGCCGTCTGCATGGTGGGCGGCGCCTGGTTCATCGACAACTTCCGCAAGCGCACGGTGCGGCGGCAGCGCAACTTCCGGGAGCGGGCCGCGAGCAGCTACCGGGCTACGGTGTACGTGCGGCTGGCCATCATCGAGAGCGCTACCCTGCTGCTCACCGCCATCGCCCTGCTGACCTACAACTTTGAGCCGCTGGCGCTGGTGGTGCTGATGACCGGGGTGTTCTACTGGTTCCGGCCTACGGTGGAGGAGTTTGCTGAGCGGTATTCGTAGTACGGTAGGGGGTAGTACGATAGTAGTGTGGTAGGCTGACGTACGCCGTGGTCCTGGATCCTTGGCGGGGGCGCGGGTGCGGGGGCTTTCCGGAGGCCGGGTTGGCTCGCGACCACTAGTCGCGGTGTTTGGTGCAGCGATGTTTTCCCCACGGAGTGACTTCGTCTTCACGGAGGCGCTATGCTAGGGCACGGAGGTTCACGGAGTGCCTGGGGTACACATGAATCATGCACGCACAGCTCCTCGTTCAGCTCCTTGTCGGTATAGCGGTAACGATAAGCAGCGACTCTCTACACAAACCGCTCCCCATGCTTTTCCTCAGCCTTAGCGCGGAGCGCCTTGATCTCCTGCTCCCGGTTGCGGGGGTAGACGAGGAGTACGTCGCCCTCGTCGATGACGAGGAGGTCGTCGATGCCGCCGACGACGACGAGCTTGTCCTTGGGGGCGCGGATGTAGCTGTTGTGGGTGTCTTCGGTAATGATGGTGCCGGAGAGGACGTTGCCGTCCTTATCCTTTTGGGTCTCGTGGTAGAGGGCCCCCCAGGCGCCGAGGTCCGACCAGCCGAACTGGGCGGGGATGGTGTAGATGTTTTCGGCGTTCTCCATGATGGCGTAGTCGACGGAGATGCTGGGCGTCTGTGGGTAGAACTCGTCGATGAAGGACTGCTCCTCGCCGGTATTGTAGTAGTTCAGGCCCTGCGACAGGAGGGCGTAGATCTCCGGCGCGTAGCTTTCGTAGGCGTCGAGGATGGTCTTGGCGCGCCAGATGAAAATGCCGGCATTCCAGAGGTAGTCGCCGCTCTTGAGAAAGCCCCGGGCAGTTTCTAGGTCGGGCTTTTCGGTGAAGCGCTTGACGCGGTAGACGTCCTCGGTCTCGGTGGTGGAGGTATTGTCGATAAACTGGATATAGCCGTAGCCGGTATGGGGGGCATCGGGGGAGATGCCAAGGGTGACCAGGGCATCGTTTTCCGCCGTGAATTTCAGCGCCTTGTTGATGTTGGCCGCGAAAAGGGTGTCGTTCACGATCAGCGCGTCGCTGGGTGCGATCACGAAGTTGGCCTCGGGGTCGAGGTTGTGCAGTTTGAAGGCCGTGTAGGCCACGCAGGGGGCCGTGTTATTACGGCTGGGCTCGCAGAGAATCTGGTTGGGCTCGATCTCGGGGATGTGCTCGAGACAGAGGTCCTTGTACTTGGCGTTGGTGACGATGAAGATCTTATCGGCGGTGGTGAGCTTGAGGAAACGCTCAAAGGTCATCCGGAGCAGGCTGCGGCCGTCGCCGGCGATGTCGAGAAACTGCTTGGGCTTGTCTTCCCGGCTCGCGGGCCAGAAGCGGGAGCCGACGCCGCCGGCCATAATGGCCACGTAGGTATGCTTATTCATGGGGGTAATTCTCTTGGCGGGCAAGGTACGAAGCGGTTTCCGACCGCGATGTACAACGCGGCTTCCAGCCGCGGCTCAAGCAGCCCGAGTATCCACAAAAGCCTCCTTCAGCTCAACCGCCCACCAGTTCCCAAACCAGTTGACCCCGTCGGCTGTCAGCCCCGCCTTGACCGGGTTATTCAGCACGTACCAGAAGACCTGTGCGAACTTCCCCCGCTGAATCGTCCGGTGATATTCCTTTTCCGCCCAAACCTGGCGCCCGGGAGTACCGTGAAGCCGGTTGAGCCGGGTACCGGTAAAACGCTTATGATCGCGGAGCACCTCTTCCAGGTAATGGGCAGAGGTTTCTTCCTGACTGGCCAGAATCACGTGCACGTGATTGCTCATCACGCTAATGGCATAAATCGTCAGTTTCCGCATTCGCGCGAGCGTGTGCCACGATTCCACCACCAGATCCTTGGCTTCCTGACCGGCCAGATAGGTGGGCCCCACCAGGGCGCGGTCCAGTAAGTCGTCGTAACCAAGGTAGAAGCGGACGGATTCCTCCTCCGTCTGGTCACGGTAATCCTTCAGGGCACTACGGTCTTGTTCCTGACGAACGGTTGGAAACCGTTTTTTGAGTTCCAGCAACCGCAGCCGGTGGCTGTCGTGCAGCTGCTGAAGGGGAAGGTTGGGGATGCTCCCGTAGAGTCGGTAGGTAAGGTGCACCGGGGTGGAGGGCACGGTGGTCTTTCTCATGCGTGTGCTTCGTTTTCAGCTAACTTAATGTGTTTTGTTGTTCATTTTCAAATTATTTGTTGATTAAATTTTGGATGTTGGTCTTCCGCGGCTGGAAGCCGCATTCTACTTCGCGGCTGGAAGCCGCCTCGTACTTTACGGCGATGAAGGCCCCGCCCGCAGACCACGCGTTACTGGCGCATTTTAGGACAACCGAAAATGCTGCGGACCTTCTCCCGCTCTACCAACGCTATGCGGGACTCATTTATAACGTTTGCCTGCGGTACCTGAGTACGCCGCAACGGGCGGAGGACGCGGGTGCCGAGGTCTTTCAGGTGCTCCTGGAAAAGCTGCCGCAGCACGAGGTGACCAATTTCCGATCCTGGCTACAGACGCTGGTCCGCAATCACTGCCTCATGCAGCTCCGCCGGGAGAAGCGCGACCCGGTAGAACTCGGTGACGGAGACAATATGCAATCCGCAGATTTCCAGCATCTATACGGCGAGGCCGCGGATGCGCCGCCCGATACCCGCCCCCTCCACCACTGCCTGAAGCGGCTCGGGGAGGAACAACGACAGTGCATCCGCCTGTTCTACCTGACGGAGGGCGAGACTTACGCCAGTGTCGCCCGGCAAATGAATCTTAGCGTCGGGCAGGTGCGTTCTCACCTCCAGAACGGCCGCCGAAATCTTAAAATCTGTCTGGAAACCACCCACCAACCCGCACCGTGACCTCCGACGCCGCCCGCAACGATGAACTCCTCCGCCGCTGGATCAGCGGCGAGCTCACCGCCCCCGAAGAGGCGGAGCTGGAGCGTCGTGCTGCCGCGGATCCCGACTTCGGGGCCGACTTTGCTGCCCTCGCCGCCGCCCCGGAAGCCGACCACGCGGCCCACGTGGCGGCAATGGTCCGACGCGCGCATCCCACGGCGGTCGTGCGCC